>NZ_CM001514.1:0-172835 GCF_000263715.2 Pseudomonas synxantha BG33R | reverse complement strand
TTCGAGACTTGGTGCCTGGCACTACGGCAGTGAACACCACTGTCACCGATACCCCCGGTACCGACAACACAACGACTGTCACGCTGACTGCCCCAAGTGTCGTTAATGAAGGTGGCCAGATCACCTACACCGCGACCTTGAGCAATAAGGCCGGTACTGACGTCACGTTGAAACTCGACAACGGCTCAAGCATCACCATCAAAGCTGGCGACACTGTCGGCACTGTGACCATTCCAGCACCTACCGATGACGTGTTCATCGATAAGAGCACCCAGACGGTCAAGATCACCGACGCTTCCGGCGGCAACTTCGAAAAGCTCGAAGTGGCAGGCAACGGCGCAACCACCACCATCAACGACACCATCGACAAGGTCGATGTGGTCCTGACCGCTACCACCACCGTCGGTGAAGGCGGCAATATCGTTTACACCGCAAGCCTTGTGGATAAGAACGGCGCCCCGGTGACTAACATCACCAATCCGCTGACCGTCACCCTGGACAACGGCGAGACCATCACCATCGGTGTGAATCAGTCGAGCGGCACTGTTTCGGTCTTGGCACCGGATGACGTCTACAAAGGCGATCAAACCGTCACTACTGCTATCAGCGGCGTGACCGGCGGCGATCACTTTGAAAATCTGATTCCAGGTACCGATAAAGTCACCACGACTGTCACTGACACTCCGGGCACCGATAACACTACGACTGTCACGTTGACCGCGCCAAACGCAGTGAGCGAAGGTGGCCAGATCACCTACACCGCAACTTTGAGCAACAAGGCCGGCACCGACGTCACCTTGAAGTTGGATAACGGCTCGTCGATCACCATCAAAGCGGGCGACACGGTCGGCACTGTGACCGTCCCTGCGCCTACCGATGACGTGTTCATCGATAAGAGCACCCAAACGGTCAAGATCACCGAGACCACTGGCGGCAACTTCGAAAAACTCGAAGTGGCAGGCAACGGCGCAACCACCACCATCAACGACACCATCGACAAGGTCGATGTGGTCCTGACCGCCACCACCACTGTTGGAGAAGGCGGCAATATCGTTTACACCGCAAGCCTTGTGGATAAGAACGGCGCGCCAGTAACCAACATTACTAACCCATTGACTGTCACTTTGGACAATGGCGAGACCATCACCATCGGTGTGAATCAGTCGAGCGGCACTGTTTCGGTCTTGGCACCGGATGACGTCTACAAAGGCGATCAAACCGTCACCACCGCTATCAAAGGCGTCACTGGCGGCGAGCACTTCGAGAACCTGGTCCCGGGCACTACGGCGGTGAACACTACCGTTACGGATACACCGGGTACCGACAACACTACGACTGTAACGTTGACTGCGCCGAGTGCTGTCAACGAAGGTGGCCAAATCACCTATACCGCTACCTTGAGCAACAAGGCCGGTACCGACGTCACGTTGAAACTCGACAACGGCTCAAGCATTACCATCAAAGCTGGCGACACCGTCGGCACCGTGACCGTCCCTGCGCCTACCGATGACGTGTTCATCGATAAGAGCACCCAGACCGTCAAGATCACCGAAACCACGGGCGGCAACTTCGAGAAGTTGGAAGTTGCAGGCAATGGTGCGACCACCACGATCAACGACACCATCGACAAGGTGGACGTAGTTCTGACCGCCACCACCACCGTCGGTGAAGGCGGCAACATCGTCTACACCGCCAGCCTTGTGGATAAAAACGGCGCGCCGGTGACCAACATCACCAACCCGCTGACCGTGACCTTGGATAACGGTAAAACCATCACCATCGGCGTGAACGAATCGAGCGCTAGCGTTTCGGTTATTGCTCCTGATGATGTGTACAAAGGCGATCAAACCGTCACCACCGCCATCAAAGGCGTCACTGGCGGCGAGCACTTCGAGAACTTGGTGCCTGGCACTACGGCAGTGAACACCACTGTCACCGATACCCCCGGTACCGACAACACAACGACTGTCACGCTGACTGCCCCAAGTGTCGTTAATGAAGGTGGCCAGATCACCTACACCGCGACCTTGAGCAACAAGGCCGGTACTGACGTCACGTTGAAGCTGGATAACGGTTCTTCGATTACCATCAAAGCTGGCGACACCGTCGGCACTGTGACTGTGCCTGCTCCTACCGATGACGTGTTTATCGATAAGAGCACTCAAACCGTCAAGATTACTGACGCTTCCGGCGGCAACTTCGAAAAACTCGAAGTGGCAGGCAACGGTGCAACGACCGCGATCAACGACACCATCGACAAAGTCGATGTGGTTCTGACGGCCACCACCACCGTTGGCGAAGGCGGCAATATCGTCTACACCGCCAGCCTTGTGGATAAAAACGGCGCGCCGGTGACCAACATCACCAACCCGCTGACCGTGACCTTGGATAACGGTAAAACCATCACCATCGGCGTGAACGAATCGAGCGCTAGCGTTTCGGTTATTGCTCCTGATGATGTGTACAAAGGCGATCAAACCGTCACCACCGCCATCAAAGGCGTCACTGGCGGCGAGCACTTCGAGAACTTGGTGCCTGGCACTACGGCAGTGAACACCACTGTCACCGATACCCCCGGTACCGACAACACAACGACTGTCACGCTGACTGCCCCAAGTGTCGTTAATGAAGGTGGCCAGATCACCTACACCGCGACCTTGAGCAATAAGGCCGGTACTGACGTCACATTGAAACTCGACAACGGCTCAAGCATCACCATCAAAGCTGGCGACACTGTCGGCACTGTGACCATTCCAGCACCTACCGATGACGTGTTCATCGATAAGAGCACCCAGACGGTCAAGATCACCGACGCTTCCGGCGGCAACTTCGAAAAGCTCGAAGTGGCAGGCAACGGCGCAACCACCACCATCAACGACACCATCGACAAGGTCGATGTGGTCCTGACCGCTACCACCACCGTCGGTGAAGGCGGCAATATCGTTTACACCGCAAGCCTTGTGGATAAGAACGGCGCCCCGGTGACTAACATCACCAATCCGCTGACCGTCACCCTGGACAACGGCGAGACCATCACCATCGGTGTGAATCAGTCGAGCGGCACTGTTTCGGTCTTGGCACCGGATGACGTCTACAAAGGCGATCAGACCGTCACCACCGCTATCAAGGGTGTGACCGGCGGCGAGCACTTTGAAAATCTGGTTCCAGGTACTACGTCAGTAAACACCACCGTTACGGACACACCGGGTACCGACAACACCACTACCGTGACGCTGACAGCTCCGTCCGAAGCGAACGAAGGTGGTCAAATTACGTACACCGCTACGCTTTCGAATAAAGCGGGCACTGACGTCACCTTGAAGTTGGATAACGGTTCGTCGATCACCATTAAAGCGGGCGACACCGTCGGCACTGTGACTGTGCCTGCGCCTACCGATGACGTGTTCATCGACAAGAGCACCCAGACCGTTCAAATCACCGAAACCACCGGCGGCAACTTCGAAAAACTGGAAGTTGCGGGCAACGGCGCCACCACCACGATCAACGACACCATCGACAAGGTCGATGTGGTCCTGACCGCTACCACCACCGTCGGTGAAGGCGGCAATATCGTCTACACCGCCAGCCTTGTGGATAAGAACGGTGCACCGGTGACTAACATCACCAATCCGCTGACTGTCACTTTGGATAACGGCCAGAGCATCACTATTGGTGTGAACCAAAGCAGCGGTTCTATCTCGGTTTTGGCACCGGATGACGTGTATAAGGGCGACCAGACCGTCACTACCGCCATTACTGGTGTCACTGGCGGCGAGCACTTCGAGAACTTGGTGCCGGGCACTACGGCGGTGAACACCACTGTCACCGATACACCGGGCACCGACAACACTACGACTGTCACGCTGACCGCGCCGAGTGCAGTGAACGAAGGTGGCCAGATCACCTACACCGCGACCTTGAGCAATAAGGCCGGTACTGACGTCACGTTGAAACTCGACAACGGCTCAAGCATCACCATCAAAGCTGGCGACACTGTCGGCACTGTGACCATTCCAGCACCTACCGATGACGTGTTCATCGATAAGAGCACCCAGACGGTCAAGATCACCGACGCTTCCGGCGGCAACTTCGAAAAGCTCGAAGTGGCAGGCAACGGCGCAACCACCACGATCAACGACACCATCGACAAGGTCGATGTGGTCCTGACCGCCACCACCACCGTCGGTGAAGGCGGCAATATCGTTTACACCGCAAGCCTTGTGGATAAGAACGGCGCCCCGGTGACTAACATCACCAACCCGCTGACCGTCACCCTGGACAACGGCGAGACCATCACCATCGGTGTGAATCAGTCGAGCGGCACTGTTTCGGTCTTGGCACCGGATGACGTCTACAAAGGCGATCAAACCGTCACTACTGCTATCAGCGGCGTGACCGGCGGCGATCACTTTGAAAATCTGATTCCAGGTACCGATAAAGTCACCACGACTGTCACTGACACTCCGGGCACCGATAACACTACGACTGTCACGTTGACCGCGCCAAACGCAGTGAGCGAAGGTGGCCAGATCACCTACACCGCAACTTTGAGCAACAAGGCCGGCACCGACGTCACCTTGAAGTTGGATAACGGCTCGTCGATCACCATCAAAGCGGGCGACACGGTCGGCACCGTGACCGTGCCCGCACCGAGCGATGACGTGTTCATCGACAAGAGCACGCAGACGGTCAAGATCACCGACGCTTCCGGCGGCAACTTCGAAAAACTGGAAGTTGCAGGCAATGGCGCAACCACCACCATCAACGACACCATCGATAAAGTCGACGTGGTTCTGACCGCCACGACTACCGTGGGCGAAGGCGGCAATATCGTCTACACCGCCAGCCTGGTGGATAAAAACGGTGCGCCGGTGACCAACATCACCAACCCGCTCACCGTGACATTGGATAACGGCAAAACCATCACCATCGGCGTTAACGAATCGAGCGCTAGCGTTTCGGTTATTGCTCCTGATGATGTGTACAAAGGCGACCAGACTGTCACCACCGCGATCAAGGGTGTGACGGGCGGCGAGCATTTTGAAAACCTGGTACCGGGCACTGCGGCGGTAAACACCACCGTCACCGATACCCCCGGCACTGACAACACCACGACTGTCACACTGACTGCACCAAGTGCTGTCAACGAAGGTGGTCAAATTACGTACACCGCCACGCTTTCCAACAAAGCGGGCACTGACGTTACCTTGAAGTTGGATAACGGCTCGTCGATCACCATCAAAGCGGGCGACACCGTCAGCACCCTGACTGTGCCTGCTCCTACCGATGACGTGTTTATCGATAAGAGCACTCAAACCGTCAAGATTACTGACGCTTCCGGCGGCAACTTCGAAAAACTCGAAGTGGCAGGCAACGGTGCAACGACCGCGATCAACGACACCATCGACAAAGTCGATGTGGTTCTGACGGCCACCACCACCGTTGGCGAAGGCGGCAATATCGTCTACACCGCCAGCCTGGTGGATAAAAACGGCGCCCCGGTGACCAACATCACCAACCCATTGATCGTCACCCTCGATAACGGCAAGACCATCACCATCGGTGTAAACCAATCGAGCGGTAGCGTTTCGGTTATTGCTCCTGATGATGTGTACAAGGGCGATCAGACCGTCACCACCGCTATCAAAGGCGTGACAGGTGGCGAGCACTTCGAAAACCTGGTCCCTGGCACGACGGCGGTGAACACCACCGTTACGGACACACCGGGTACTGATAACACCACCACCGTTACGCTGACAGCGCCAAGTGCCGTTAACGAAGGTGGCCAGATCACCTATACCGCTACCTTGAGCAACAAGGCCGGTACTGACGTCACGCTGAAACTCGACAACGGCTCAAGCATTACCATCAAGGCTGGCGACACCGTCGGCACCGTGACCGTCCCTGCACCTACCGATGACGTGTTCATCGATAAGAGCACCCAGACCGTCAAGATCACCGAGACCACTGGCGGCAACTTCGAAAAACTCGAAGTCGCAGGCAACGGCGCAACGACCACGATCAACGACACCATCGATAAAGTCGATGTAGTCCTGACCGCCACGACTACCGTGGGCGAAGGCGGCAACATCGTCTACACCGCCAGCCTTGTGGATAAGAACGGCGCGCCGGTGACCAACATCACCAACCCATTGATCGTCACCCTCGATAACGGCAAGACCATCACCATCGGCGTGAATCAGTCGAGCGGCTCCATTACCACCGTAGCGCCTAACGACGTCTACAAAGGCGACCAGACCGTCACCACCGCCATCAAAGGCGTGACCGGCGGCGAGCATTTCGAAAACCTGGTCCCTGGCACTACCGCAGTAAATACCACCGTCACCGACACGCCGGGCACCACCGACCTGACCACCGTCACCCTGACCGCCCCGACGGCTGTCAACGAAGGCGGCCAGATCACTTACACCGCTACCTTGAACAACAAGGCCGGCAGCGACATGGTGGTCCAGCTCGATAACGGTTCGAGCATCACCATCAAGCAAGGCGCGACCGTGGGCACGGTGACCGTCCCTGCGCCGACTGATGATGTGTTCATCGACAAGAGCACCCAGACCGTCAACATCACCGGCACTACCGGCGGCAATTTCGAGGGTGTGAGCATCACACCGGGCGGCGCCACGACTACCATCAACGACACCATCGACGACGTGACTGTGGTGCTCAAAGCCACTGGTTCTGTCAGCGAAGGCGGGCAGATCGTGTACACCGCGTCCCTGGTCGACAAGAACGGCGTGGCGGTGAACAACGTTGGCTCAGACCTGGTCGTCAAGCTGGATAACGGCTCGACCATTACCATCGGCAATGGCAAGTCCACCAGCTTCACCACCGCCACAGCACCTAACGATGCGTATGTCGGCGCCAATGACGTCACCACCAAAATCACGGGTGTGGTCAGCGGTGGCGACAAGTACGAACACTTGATCGTCGACGGCAGCACCGTGGTCACCAAAGTGACCGATGTGGTCAGCAACACCACCATCAGCATTACCGGCGATGCGTCGGTGACTGAAGGCGGTACGGCGCACTACACGCTGACCCTGAGCAACCCGCCGCAAACCGACGTGACCGTGACGCTCAAGTACAGCGGCACCGCTACCGACGGTTCGGACTTCAATGGCGTGTACACCGTGAAGATCCCGGCAGGCTCCAGCAGCGTACCGTTTGATATCCGCACGCTCGACGACAAGATCACCGAGCCGACGGAAAATATCGTCATCACCATCGACAAGACCACTGGCGGCAACTTCGAAAACCTGGTGGTCGGCAATGGCAGTGTTACCACCAACATCATCGACAATGATGCGCCGCCGGTCATCGACCTGGATGCCAACAACTCCAGCGGCGCCAGCGGTGCGGACTTCAAGACCACCTTCACCGAAGGCGGCACCGGTGTGTCAATTGCTGACACTGACATCAAGATCACCGACCCGGACAGCACCCAACTGACCGGCGCCACCGTGGTATTGACCAACAGCCAGCCAGGCGACTCGCTGAACTTCAGCGGCGTGACAGGCATCAACGTGACCCCGACCACCGACCCTGTGACCGGTAAAATCACCTTGACCCTGACCGGCACGGCGTCGCTGGCCGACTACATGCAGCAGATCAAGAACATCACGTTCACCAACAACAGCCACGACCCAAGCACCACGCCACGCACCATTACCGTGAGCGTGACCGATGGCGGCAACTACTCCAACGTTGCCACCACCACCGTCAACGTGGTGGCGGTCAATAATGCGCCGGTGGCGACTGGCGGTGCCGTAACCGGCACTGAAGACACCGCGCTGGCCCTCACCTGGGCCAACTTCGGCGTGACCGATGTGGACTCGCCGCAAGCCAGCCTGGGGGTGAAAATCACCGAGCTGCCAGTCGCCGGCAAATTGCAGTTCCTGGCAGCGGATGGCAGTACCTGGACCAACGTGACCAACGGCCAGACCTTCACCAAGGCCCAGATCGACGGCGGCCAGTTGCGCTTTATGCCTAACGCCAACGAATCCGGCGCCGATGGTTACGGCGGCACCGGTGTGGGCAACAAGCAAGCGGACTACGCACAGTTCAAGTTCCAGCCAACCGATGGCAAGGACCTGGGCACCAGCGCCACGGTGAAAGTCGATATCACACCGGTAGCCGACGCGCCGACCCTGAGCGTGGCAGACAACAACGTTGCCTCCACCGGCCTGGTCAAACAGGGCTGGAACAGCATTGCCGGCCTCGGCAACAACGGCAACGGCGCTGCACCGGACGTGCTGAAAAAAGCCATCGATAACGCGGGCACGCCGAACAACACCTCGGTGGTGACCAACGTCGAATCTGTCGACAACGTCACCGCCGGCTCTGGTTCCAAGATTTCCGGCCTGATCTACATGGAAGCGGGCAAGAGCTACACCTTCAGCGGCATCGCCGATGACAGCGTGGTGGTCAACGTTGGCGGTAAAGACGTGGCCAGCGGCTTGTGGGGCACCAACAGCGGCAAGTTCAGCGGCTCGTTCACGCCAACCACCACCGGTTACTACAGCCTTGAGATCTACCAGGCCAACCAAGCGGGGCCTGGCAGCTTTGACGTCAACCTGTCGATCAACGGCGGGGCGGTGCAGAACCTGAGCACCAGCACCGTGCCGTTGTACACCGGCCTTACCGACCTGACCAACGCCGGCGTCACCGTGTCCGACCTGCATGGCAGCAACGGTGACGGTTACTACGTGGGTTACAAGCTCAACGAAGGCCAGGAAAACGGCACGGTCAAACTGTCCAAGGTCACCACCGCACTGACCGATACCGACGGCTCGGAAACCTTGAGCGTGAAGGTCAGTGGCATTCCGGCAGGTTCGGTACTCACCGACGCGTCGGGCCACACCTTTACCGCAAGTAAGACCGTGGGTGAAGTCAACGTCACCGGCTGGGACCTGAACACGCTGAGCATCAAGCCGCCGACCTACTACAGCGGCCAGTTCAACCTGACGGTCACCTCGACCTCCACCGAAAGCATTGGTGGTTCGGCGACTACCACCGCGCAATTGCCAGTCACGGTGCATCCGGCAACCTACAACCCGGTAACCGGCACTTCGGGCAGCGACACCATCAATGGCAGCGATGGCAACGACATCGTCGTGGCCGACGTCGCCGGCCTGAACGTGGTGCAGGGCAAGAACTACAACATCGCGTTCATGATCGATACGTCGGGCAGTATGGGCGCGAACTCGATAGCGGCGGCGAAAGCCTCGCTGACCACCACGTTCAACTCGCTGAAAAACAGTATCGGCTCCAGCACCTCTGGCACGGTGAACATCTTCCTGGCTGACTTCAGTGACCAGGTCAATCGCACGGTCACAGTCAACCTGAAAGACCCAGGTGCGTTGGATTCGCTGCAGAAAGTCCTGGATTCCATGGTATCTACCGGCGGGACCAACTACGAAGACGTGTTCAAGGCCGCGTCCAACTTCTTCAAAAGTGCCCAGGCGACTGGCAACACAGACGCAATCAACACAACGTACTTCATCACCGATGGTCAACCGACGTTTTACCAGGCGGCCGAGCAGACCAACCCGTACTTGTACGGCAACGTCAGGCTTGATGATGTCGTCACCATGAACAACTACACCATAGGTACCGCCACCCGGATCAACATCGACTCGAGTCATTTAATTGATATCGACTCTGCTGGCAAGGTAACCCTGTGGACCAACAACTGGTGGGGCTGGACGCAGTCCAACCCTGGAACAATCCATGCCCAAGGGGATGGCACCTATGAAATATCCGTACAAGGCGGCCTCGGGTACGATACCGACTACTCCACCACCCTCAACTCCAACAGCGCGTTCGCACTGCTCAAAGGCCTGTCCACAGGTGGTGTAGAAGCCATCGGCCTCAACAGCGGGGTCAGCTTGAACCAGCTGGCTCCGTACGACAGCGATGGCAAGCCGCAAGCCAACATCGATCCGAAGGACCTGGCCAACGCGATCCTCGGCCACACCGAGGCGACGTTGCCTGGCGCAGACACCGTCATCGGGGGCGATGGCAACGACATCCTGTTCGGCGACCTGGTGAGCTTCAGCGGGATCAACGGTGAGGGCTACAACGCACTGCAGGCATTTGTGGCGCAGAAGACCGGCGTGACCGTCTCTTCGGTGACCGCCTCTAACGTTCACCAGTACGTTACCGAGCATTACGTGGACTTCGACGTCTCCGGCGCCAAGGACGCCAACGACACGCTGCTGGGCGGCGCTGGCGATGACATCCTGTTCGGCCAGGGCGGCAACGACCTGCTGGACGGCGGCAAAGGCAATGACATCCTGTTGGGCGGCACCGGCAACGACACGCTGATCGGCGGCCAGGGCAACGACATCCTGATTGGTGGTTCGGGTGCCGACACCTTTGTGTGGAAGGCGGGTGACATCGGCAACGATGTGATCAAGGACTTCAAGGCCTCGGAAGGCGACCGCATTGATCTGCGTGATTTGTTGAAAGGTGAGACTGACAGCACCATCGACAACTACCTGAAGATCACCACGGTAGATGGCGTGTCGACCCTGCAAGTCAGCAGCGAAGGCAAGCTCAACGCCGCCGGTGGCCTGGCCAATGCCGATGTGACCATCAAGCTGGAAGGCAATGATTGGTCCCATGTCAGCATCAACTCGCTGATCACTGGCGCCGACCCTACCATCAAGATCGACCATAGCTAAGATGCAATGGATCGGCCGCCTTCCCGGGCGGCCGATTTTTTTTGCCTTATGGGCCGCTGGCCCTGGCGGGCGGTGCGTCGCATACTCACGCTCATACACGCAGCGTTGACCTATGCTGTTGAACGCATGTGGCTCATATTCGAGGGGTTCTTATGTTTTACGTGCAACGTGATGCACTGGGCGCGCTGATTCGCGTAGAGGCGGCCGCCTTTACCGAGTCCACCGAAACCCTGCCGGCCGATCACCATGAGATCCAGGCCTGGTACGCCAACGAAGTGGTGGAAACCAGCCTGGCCCAACTCAAGCAGAGCGACCTGGAGATGATCCGGGTGCTGGATGACTTGATCCAGGTGCTGACCCGCAAAGGCGTCATCAGCGTGACCGACCTGCCGCCGGCGGCACAGGCCAAGTTGATGGACCGTAACCACGCGCGGGAAGCGTTGGGTGGGTTGAGCCAGTTGATTGATGATGACGAGAAAGGACTGATCTGAGCCCTGACGCCGAACCTTTATTCAAATGTGGGAGGGGGCAAGCCCCCTCCCACATTTGAATGTCCTGATGTCAGTGTGATTTCCAGGGCGCAGGCTCGCCAAACAGCTGGCCCTGCACACCAAAAATCCCCATCTCGCGAATGACCTTCAGCTCGCCCTCGGTCTCCACACGTTCGGCAATCAACGGCAGATCGATGCTGTGGGCTGCACGCTGGATGGCTTCGATAAACAGACGCTTGTCACTTTCCTGGTCGATGTCGCGAATGTAGCTGCCATCGATCTTCAGGTAGGCCAGGCCCAGGCGTGCCAGGTTGCCGATCATGCTGAACCGCCCACCAAAACGCTGCAGGCTGAGGGAAAAACCCAGCTCGCGCAGGCGGTGGGTAATCTGTTCCAGCACCGGCTGCTCGGGGAGTTGCTCTTCACCAATCTCCAGGGTGAGGCGTGAGCCCAGGTTGCTGTGCTGGCGCAGCAGGTCATAAATCCGATTCAGGGCCTGGGTATCCTGGAACGTTGCGGCCGAGAGGTTCAGCGCCAGGTTATGGTTGTGGCTGGCCATCTGCTTGAGGACTTGTTCCAGCATCAAACGGTCCAGGCGGGCCGACCAGCCGAAGCGCTCGAGCCACGGCAGAAAGCGCCCGGCCGGTATCGTGTGGCCTTCCTCGTCCTGCAGGCGCGACAGTACTTTGTAATGCAAGACCAATTGTGGGTCCTGGCTGGCGACGACCGGCTGGAAGTACAGCTGGAAGCGCTGCTGGGTCAGGGCCTGGTCCAATAATGTGTGCCAGGCATGGTGATCGTCACCGACGCTGGCGGCGGCGCTGCTGTCCAGGCACACCCAACTGGTATCGCCCTGCGCTTCGGCCTGGGCCAGCGCCTGATCGGCGAGGGTCAGCAGTGCTTGTGGCGCATCGCCATGGCTGAACGGCGCCAGGCCGATATAGGCCACCGGCATCACATCGCTGGCGCCGGTCGCCTGCAAGCTGAGCAAGGTGCTTTCCAGGTTCTGCGCCAATTGCAGCGCTTCTTCACGCATCAGTCCCGGTGCCAGCACAGCGAATTCGCCGCCGCGGATACGGGTAACGAGGTTATGGGTTTCCGGGTACGGCTCGCACTGACGCAGCAGTTGTTGGCCGACCGCTTGCAGCAATTGGTCGGTGCGCTGGCCGCCCAGGCGTTGGTTGAGGCCGGCAAGGTCCTTGACCCGCAGTAGCAGCAAGTAACCGGAGTTGGTGTCTTCCGGGTTACTGACACGGGCGTTGAGCTGCATTTCGAAATAACGCCGGTTAGCGAGGCCGGTGAGGTTGTCCTGATAGGACTCGGTGCGCAGTTTTTCGCTGCGTTCGGCCTGTTCCTGGAACAACGCCTTGAGCTTTTCCACCATCTGGTTCATGGCTTGCACCACTCGCCGCAGTTCCGGCGTGCGAGGCAGGTCGGGCAGGCTGAGGAATTCTCGGCGGGCAATCGCGTGGGACTGTTTGACCATGTAGTCCAACGGCTTCAATTGCCGGCGCAGTAACAGCCCACCGAGCACCACACTGACCGCACCGCACAGCAGTAGCCAGCCCAGGCTACCCAAGGCGCTTTGCCAGAGCTTGGCCAGGGCGAACATTGGATGGCTGACCACTTCGACTCGCGCCGCCTGCTCCCAGCCACGGCTAACCAGCGCATCACCACCTGCCGGCTCCAGGCCGATCAACTTTACGAACCAGTTGGGCACGCCGTTGTTATCAGGAATGCCGCTGCGCTCGACGATGGTTTTATCCGTCGCCAGGTCCACCACACGGATGCTGGCGTAGTAGCCGCTGTCGAAGATCGAGCTGACCAGCAGCTCCACCATGGCTGGGTCGTCGATATTGGGGGTCAACGACAGCGCCAACGCCGTCGCGGCATCCTGAGCATGGGAGCGCAGCTGGTTGACGTATTGGGTGCGCGAGCTTTCCAGGCTGACCATGAAACTGCCGCTGAAGGCGACCACCAGGAACAGACAGATTGCGATCAATAGTTGTTTGAACAGAGACATCCGATCAGTTACTCCTAGTTGGCAGGCTCGGCTGGGAAGCCTTCCGCACGCATTTTTTTCAACACATCCTGCCAGCGCGACAAGCGTTTGGTATCACCGATTTTCTTGTTGCCCTTGGCGCCGGGCAAGTACAAGCCCTCGGCGTTGAATGAATACACCGGGACCAAATCGGTGCGGCGGGTAGCCGGCAGGATTTCGTCCATCAGGCTGTCGAGCACCAGCGGGATAGCGTCAGGCGTCGAATAATAGGTCAGAACCATGTGCGCGCGATTCTGCCGCAAAGCCTTGACGTAGGTAATGCGTAATTTGTCGCTGGACACACCCAGATGACGCAAACTGAAATACTTTGCGATCGCGTAGTCTTCACAGTCACCGGCCCCCTTCCAAAGGGCCTCGACGGGCGTCTCCCAATAATCGACAGCGTGCCAGAGGTCGATGTCTTCCACGTAGGTCATTTGCTTGTTGAAGAACAAATTCACGACCTTGAGCTGCTCCGGCTCGCTGACCTGTTTTTGGCTCGCCAATAGCCGCTGCCAGGCGTCGATACGCTGCTGCCCTTCGCCGAGCGGCCCGTACACGGCGGTAGCCTTGCGGCTGATCTGAGAGAAATCCCAATCGGCACGCAGCCCGCCAAGCATCAAGCCGGCCAACAGAATTGCTGATAACAGCCAGCAAAGAACTCGATAGGGAATAAAACTTACCGCCAAGGCGTTCTGTCCATGAAAGAGACGGAATTTCGAGGAATGGTGAAGCCTGGCCCTACAAAAAACAATGGCACAGTGCAATCATTCATAGGAGGACCGAGTTTATAACCGCCCCTTGTGGGAGACACAAAGTATGCTGTGTAAGCCCTTACAAACGGAAACTTTGGCTGTTTGACAAGCGCTTGGGCCGTCTTTAGTGTGCATTGGATCCAATTGACCACACTATTATTCAAGAAAGGAGGATAGCGTAACCGTGACGCAGAAGCCGAACCCTTTAAGCAGC
The DNA here is from genome assembly GCF_000263715.2 of Pseudomonas synxantha BG33R. Taxonomy (NCBI): domain Bacteria; kingdom Pseudomonadati; phylum Pseudomonadota; class Gammaproteobacteria; order Pseudomonadales; family Pseudomonadaceae; genus Pseudomonas; species Pseudomonas synxantha. The sequence continues at coordinate 158,628 of NZ_CM001514.1, read as the reverse complement.
ATCAAAATAAGCGGGCCTATTCCCGCCCATCTTGCTCGCGCCGTCATTGAAGAAACGTTGCGCAACGCCATCCTCGATGGGCGATTACCCTGTGGCACCGCGATGCGCCAGCAGGAACTGGCGAGTCTGTTCGGCGTCAGCCGTATGCCCGTGCGCGAAGCCTTGCGCCAACTGGAGGCGCAATCCCTGCTGCATGTGGTGACCCACAAGGGGGCCGTGGTGGCGCCGTTGATCGAGGACAATTCGGCTGAGACCTATGCACTGCGCATGTTGCTCGAATCTGAAGCCCTGCGCTTGTCGATCCCGTTGCTCAGTGACGCCGACCTTGCCGAGGCCGAGGCCTGTATCAATGCGCTGGAATGTGAGAAAGACTACAGAGAGATTGGCCGCCTCAATCGCCTGTTTCACATGGTCTTGTACGGCAAGGCCCCCAATCAGCGACTGCTCGATCTGGTGGAGCACGGGCTGAATGAAGAGGAACGCTTTCTGCGCTTCAATCTTGAAGCGATGGGATTGGGCGAAACGTCTCAGGAGGATCACCGTGAACTGTTGAGCCTGGTGGCGCAGAAAAAGATCGACGAGAGCATTCTGACGCTGCGTAATCACTTGATGCGCGGTATGGAAGTGATCGCTAACTACCTCAAGGGTCTCGAAAGCGCCGACAAAAAAGTCGCGCAATAGGGCCTTCATTACTCGCTGATCATTACACTATGCGGGGTAACTTTCCATCAGGAAAGTTACCATAATGACAGGCAGTAAAACTTACAAGGCTACTAACACCGAGGAACTCTCCCACACTTAAACAACCCGTTGCTCCTGCAACAGCTTGCGGACAAAACATCTAATACTTTTATAATCCGCCCCTAACGTTTAATCAGCTTATTATCTTCGCCCGACCAACCGCACCCCTTCAATCCACTGGGCACAACTCTATCAAGAGTTGCGCTATCTGCGCGGCCTTGACTAAACGTTACACTTCCAACACAACTAAAAAAATCCCAACACTGCTTTTAGAGCACTTGCAACAACTTATAGGCGTCAACCATGCATCAACATTTTATCGAACAAAGAAAACAAAAACTTTTCGGCCATCCGTTATTTATAGAAATAACCTCACTCGCCAAGTTGCGATACTTTATGGAGCACCATGTATTCGCCGTTTGGGACTTCATGACTCTGACCAAGCGCCTGCAACAAGACCTGACGTGCACTCAAATCCCCTGGCTCCCTCCCGCAGACCCCCACGCTGCCCGCTTGATCAATGAAATTGTGCTGGGCGAGGAATCGGATGAGCATCCAACACGCGGCCATTGCAGTCATTTCGAGCTTTACCTGGACGCCATGACAGAGGTAGGCGCCAACACCGCCGCCATCACACGCCTCATTGATCTGCAGCATCAGGGCGTGGAAGCCAGCGCGGCTTTGCAGATGATCGATGCGCCGCGTGGCGTGGTGCAATTTGTCGACAGCACATTGCAAATCGCGCTCAGTGCGCCCACCCACTGTGTGGCGGCGGCCTTCCTGCATGGACGCGAGAGTGTCATTCCCTCGATGTTTGAAGGCTTGATGCACAGCAACGCGTTCATTGAGCGTGAAACACCTACCTTCTTCCACTACCTCAACCGCCATATCGAAGTGGACAGCCACGACCATGGGCCAGCGGCAGAACAGTTGCTCCAGCGTTTGATCGGCACAGATCCGCTTCGCCAGAAACAAGCCGATAACACCGCCCTTGGCGCCGTGGAGCGCCGTATTATGTTCTGGGACAGTGTGCTGGCTACGCTGCAAGAGGTTCGCCCATGAACGCCGTCAATTACCAATCCTTTGCCGATGATTGGGAGCGTCGCGCTACCATCCGCACACGCCCCCGACGCGTACTGGAAAACGACGGCAAACTCATCTTTCCCCTGTGCCGCCAACCGCTGGTGCTGAGTGCAACTTTCCTTGAACACTGCCCGCAGTGGCGCAACTTCGTGCTGACGCAAAGCTTCTATAAATTCGTCAATGATGTGGTGATCTTCGAAACCGAAATCGTCGACAAGACCGCTCGCAGCATCGCGAAAAACCGCTTCTCCCTGCCCTTCCCACTCGCTTGCCGCTACGACGCGATGACGGTCGTTGTGGACGAGGATTACCACGCGTTGGTCGCGCTGGATTTTCTTCAGCAAGCCGTGGAAATGACCGGGATCGAACCGCTCAATCTACCCGGGCAAATTGAATTGAGCCGCGCGCTACCGGCAGCGCAGGCAAAGGTGCCGGCGCACTTGCACGATGCCGTTGAATTAATCGTCGTGGCCATTGCTGAAAATACCGTTACCCATGATGTGGCAGCGTTCTCAAAAGACGCCAGCGTCAAATCGTCTGTGCGCGGCCTGATGGCCGATCACCTGTTCGATGAGGGCCGTCATGCGCGGTTCTGGGCTCAGTTGGTGCGTATTTACTGGCAGTCGGCAACCCCGCAAGATCGCGACAGCATCGCTCAAGCGCTGCCTGTTTTCCTGGCGCGCTACCTGACCAACGATCTGCAACAAGACTTCGACCTGCAACTGATCGAACACCTGGACATCAGTGCCGATACTCGTCTTGCGCTACGTCATGAAATCCATGCGCTGGATTTTCCCATCACCCACCAACATCCACTGGTGGCCAATATCATGGGGTTGCTGCGCCACAGCGGTGTACTGCAAACGCCCAGCGTCGCCCAGGCATTGAGCGCCTACCTGCCGGTACCAGGGAGGTTGGCATGCGGCGTTTAAAGATCGCGTGGAGTACCTCCAGCAAAGCCCTGGACGAGCTCAAGCAAGTGCTGGAGCAATACGGCCATATCGCAGGAGCAGGGTCTGTCGACCTGATAATCGAAGATGGGGGGCAGCCGCTGCCGCCATTGCCAACCGACGTGCCATGGATAAGCCTGCGCGTGGGTATCGGCCCGCTATCCGAGCACGGGCTGCCCTCGCTGCAGTTGCGCTGCTATGACCGCGAGCGCCGCCTGTTGGCTGTGCAGGGCGTCGCCGAGGAACCCAGCGGCAACGGCCAGCGATTACACCAGCAGGCAACGCACGCATTGGTGGAGTGGGCAGCTTGGTTGGTCTGTGGTTTTTCAAGGGATCCAGGTTATTTCTCTATAGCCGCTACCGCTAACGACTGGCCCGAACAGGGCCTGCAAGGGCTGGAAGCAGTGGCATTCATGCATCGGTTCAACCGCACGACAGACCCGGCCTTACTGCGGGCAGCCCAGATGCCCATGATTGAAGCGCTACAGGCCAGTCTTGAGACCTTCGCGAATCGAACAGCGTTGAATATCGCGGGGGGCATGCTGACTTATCAGCAACTTCATCGCCATGCCATAGCGATCCAGCAACGCCTGCTTCCCTTGCTGGGAGGCGTGCAAGCACCACGGGTGATCGGCGTGTGCCTGGAAAAATCCACCGAGCTGTATGCAAGTATTCTTGCGGTGCTGGGTTGCGGCTGTGTGTATTTGCCGTTGGCCCCGGATCACCCGGTGCAGCGTCAGCGCAGCATGTTGGAAAGCCTCCAGGCCTTTGTGCTGCTGGATAACGGTCATCATCCTTTGCGAGATGGCTTCGCGTCCCTTGATGTCAGCCAAATCGCTGTGCACGACGTCGACGCGATACAACCGCTGATGCGCCATCACCCCCTTGCCGACGAGCCTTGCATGGCCTTGTTCACGTCGGGGACCACCGGCCAGCCCAAGTGTGTACTCCTGAGCCACTACAATCTGGCGCATTTCAGCGCGTGGCTCACAACCTGTGTGGGGTTGGATCAACACAGTCGCGTCCTGCAGTTTTCGCCACTGGGCTTCGACTCGTCATTGATCGATATTTTCCCGGCCTTGATCGCCGGCGCTGAATTGATTGTCCCCAGCGCAGATCAACGTCACGACCCTCACCAACTGGTAGAGCTGATTCGCCAGCAACGCATCAGTCATGGATTTCTGCCACCGGCGCTGCTCAGCATTCTGCCGCTGGATAAGCCACTGGGCCTTACTCACTTGCTGACCGGCGGCGATTTCTGCGAGCCCTATGTGATCGAACAACTGGCGGGGCAATGCCAGTTGCATAACCTTTATGGGCCCACCGAGACCACGGTGTTGGCAACACACCGGGTATTCCAACAAGGTGATAGCCATCGCAACATCGGCTACCCCATCGCCAACAGCCAGGTGTTAATCCTCGACGAAAACCTGCAACCGGTGGATGAACAGGTCACGGGCGATTTGTACATTGCCGGTCCAGGCGTCAGCCTCGGCTATTGGAATGCACCGCCGCAACCCGACAGTCCATTCGTTAGGCTGAGGCTGCCGAATGGACAGGTTCTCAAGGCTTACCGCAGCGGCGATTTGGCGAAATGGACGCAAGATGGCATCGAGCTCGGCGGGCGTCGGGATGATCAAGTCAAGATCCGTGGCTTTAGAGTCGAGCCTCAGGAGATTGAGCAGTGCCTGCGCAACAGTCGATTGTTTCGCCAAGTGGCAGTGGTGATCGATCCGACGCACAGAGTCATAGGTTTTGCCGCCCAGCCCGAACCCGGCGCTACGCTGCAGAGCCTGAAGGAACATGCCCGGCAGTGGTTGCCTGTACATATGCAGCCGGTCGCCTGGAGCGAGTTGGCCTGTATGCCCGGTACGAGTAACGGCAAGGTCGATCGGAAGGCATTATTGGCCCTGCCAATATCCACGCTGGCCGGGGCGACTCGCAACCCTGTACAAACACCTCTGCAGGAACAGTTGGTGGACTTATGGGCAGAGTTGTTGGCCTTATCCGCAGGCGAAATTTCGATCGATGACAGTTTCTTCAACCTCGGCGGCCACTCCATCCTGTTGTCGAGCCTATTGTTGCGCCTGCGTGAGCAGTTTGGTCGTAGCTTCTGCCTGAGCCCCTTTTTCGAGACACCGACCATCCGCACGTTGGCCGCACTGATGGACGGCGGGGCGCTGCCTGATACCCCTACCCACCGGATGGAAAAAGATGCAGCAAGAATGCTGGGGATCGAGGTGCTGCCTGATACCCGCATGGGTGACCCACGCAAAGCGATCGTCACCGGGGCGAACAGTTTTGTCGGGGTACATATCGTCCAAGCGCTACTGGCCGGCGGGGCGCTGGAAGTAGCGTGTCTGGTGCGGGAACTGCCCGGGCATTCAGCGGCGGCGCGATTCACCCAGGCACTGCGGGAATACCGCCTGGAACATTTGGACCTGAGCCGAGTGCGGGTGTATGCCGCTGACATGCGCGAACCCCGCCTGGGCTTGGCCGGCAATGTGTATGACTATCTTGCCCGTCATTATGGTGTGCTGGTGCATAACGCCGCACAGGTCAATCATGTACTGGATTATGCGTCACTCGCCAGAGACAACGTCGAGCCGGTGTTTGAGTGCCTGCGCCTCTGCGAGACCCACTGTAAGAAGGTCCTTAACTTCATCTCGACGCTGTCGGCCTGCAGCAGCGTGGACGCCGATGGGCACGTCCTTGAATCGCCCGCCGGGCGCGCGCAGCCGCTGTATGTGAAAAATGGCTACAACCTCTCGAAATGGGTAGCTGAGCGATTGTTGGGAAGGGCCGTCGAACAAGGGGCCTGGGTCAATATTCATCGGCCGGGAAATATCAGTTTCAACAGCCAGAACGGAGTCTGCCAACCTCAGAAGAACCGCCTGATGCTGATGCTCAAGGGGTCTCTGCAATTGGGGCTGGTCCCCCGGTTGGAGGTGAACTTCGATCTGATGCCGGTGGATTTCCTGGCCGGCTTCATAGCCTTCCACAGCGCCCAATTTGCCTTTGGGCGAAACGTGTTCAACCTGCACAACCCACAGCCCTTGAGCTGGGATAAGTACCTCGACGCATTCAGCCAGGCCGGGCACGCCTTCGACCGGGTAAGCGTTGAAGACTGGCAGCAGGCGCTGCGAACGGTTGGCCGTGATAACGCGTTGTTCGGTGTGCTGGGTTTCTACCTGGACGAACTGGACGAAGACATCGGCGATACGTCGATGATCCGTTACGACAATGCCCGATGGGGTCTGGAAAGAATGGGTATGGACTATCCGTCAAAGAGCCCGGCGCTGTTACGCAAAGGCTGTGATTACCTCAGGGCCATCAGCTTCCTCTGAACAGCTTCAGAAATTGCCGACAACACTACTGCGCCAATCAGCATTCGGAGCGAGAGGCCTCGCTCCAATGCAAACAGGATCAGATCTTGAAGCTATCAACCAATTGCTTCAATCGACTGGCCTGCTGGGACAGTGCATCACAGTCTTTGAGCGTCTCGTTGAGGTTGGCCACACCCTGCTGGTTCAACAGGTTGATCTGGTTGATGTCGACGTTGAGGGTTTCAACAACAGCGGTCTGCTCTTCGGTGGCAGCTGCAACCGACTGGTTCATTCCATCAATCTCAACGATACGCTGCGTCACGCTGATCAGGCGCTCACCCGCCTGGTTGGCCACTTCAACGCTTTCTTCGCTGGAAGTCTGGCTGGCATTCATGGTGGTCACCGCTTCACGCGAGCCCACCTGCAACGAAGTGATCATCTTGTGGATCTCCTCTGCCGACTCTTGGGTACGGTGTGCCAGGTTGCGCACTTCATCTGCCACTACGGCGAACCCACGCCCGGCTTCGCCAGCACGGGCGGCTTCAATTGCCGCATTGAGGGCGAGCAAGTTGGTCTGCTGGGAAATGCCTTTGATCACATCCAGAATATGCCCGATGTTGTCGGTACTGGCGTTAAGGGTTTCGATCTGAGTGCAGGACAGACTGATCTTCTGCGACAGCTCTGACATCGCCAGGATGGTTTGCTCAACCACCTTGCGGCCATCGTCAGCCTGTTCGCTGGCACCGCTGGCATGCTGCGAAGCATCTGCTGCATTGCGGGCGATTTCCTGGGTGGCAGCGCCCAGTTCGTTGATGGCCGCAGCTACGCTGTTGGTACGCGCACTCTGTTCGTCGGAACCGATGATCGAAGCATTGGACGATGCCATTACGCGCTGGGACAAATCATGCACCTGACGCGTTGCCGAAGACACCTCGGAAATCGAGGCGTGGATGCGTTCGACGAATTGATTGAATGCACTGCCGACTTCGCCGAATTCGTCTTTGCTGGTCACTGCGAGTCGTCGGGTCAAATCGCCTTCGCCTTGGGCGATGTCTTGCATGGCGACGCCCATGGTGGTCAACGGACGCAGCAACACTTGAATCAACAGGCTCAAGAGCACGGCAATGGCCACAACGGCGATCAGCATTGCAATCAAAGCCGAGGTACGGAACTTGCCCAGCGGGGCGTAGGCTTTTTCTTTATCAATGGATAGACCGATGTACCAGTCGGCGCCGGGCAAACCGCTGATAGGCGTGAACGAAAGAATACGATCCTGGCCATTGAGAACAACGTCCTGGTTGAGCTTCTCGATGCGCACGTTGGTGCCAGGGTAGATGTCCTTGAGATTTTTCATCACCTGGTCCTGGTCAGGGCTCACGATGACCTGACCATCGCCACTGACCAGAAACGCATGGCCAATGCCGCCGAAGTCTACCGAGTTGATGATCTTCACCAGGGTTTGCAGGCTAAGGTCACCCCCAACAACACCCAACAGTTCGCCGTTCTTCTTCACCGGCATGGCAATTGTCACGATCTGACCGCCTACAGCCGCCATATAAGGCGGGGTAAGCATTGTTTTGTCTGCAGCTACTGCCTGCTTGTACCAAGGGCGCTGACGAGGGTCATAGTCGTCAGGCATCTTCGCGTCAGGGCGTTGTGTAAATACGCCATTGGTTTGGCCCACGTAGGTGAACTGGAAGTTGGAGGTAAACGCTGGCTGATCCACCAACCCGGGAAGATCGACGGCACTGCCTTGATGGGCAACGTTCTGCGCCAGGTTCTCGAGGACCAGGATGCGACCACTGAGCCAGTTCTGCACACTGCTGGCGGTAAGCTCGCCGGATTGCTCGATAGACGAGGCCAGGTTTTGCCTGATCGTGCTGCGTTGCAGGTAGTCGTTGTAGAGGGTGAATAACGCGAAGGCTAAAACCACGACGCCTGACGCGGCCAACAGAATTTTATGACTGAACTTGAGATTCATTTCATCGACTTCTTTTTGCCAAAGGGGGGTGAGCGTGCCGAGTAGAACATTCCATGTAACGGGATAGGCGGACTCTGCGGTCGCTCTATTTCGGTGCACGCATGGCTCGTCAGGCTTTCGGCCAAACATCGGCAAAGCTTAGAAATTTGTGTGAAGCATCTTCTTTTTACGTAGGAAACCGACAGGCGGTAGCTGAAGGCGGGAGGGTGTGAAATAGAGCCTTAAACGACAAAACCCCTGTCTGCGTTAGCAGACAGGGGTTTCGGAATTCAATCTTGACGATGACCTACTCTCACATGGGGAAACCCCACACTACCATCGGCGATGCATCGTTTCACTGCTGAGTTCGGGATGGGATCAGGTGGTTCCAATGCTCTATGGTCGTCAAGAAATTCTGTGTACCAGACCGTTGCGTTGGCAACGTGCCGGTGAAATTCATGAGCTTCTACATAAACAAAACCCCTGTTTGCGTTAGCAAACAGGGGTTTCGGAATTTAATCTTGACGATGACCTACTCTCACATGGGGAAACCCCACACTACCATCGGCGATGCATCGTTTCACTGCTGAGTTCGGGATGGGATCAGGTGGTTCCAATGCTCTATGGTCGTCAAGAAATTCGGGTACTGAGTCGCGACCAGTTGGTCTCGCTTCAGCAAATTGGGTATGTGACAGCTTTCGGTGTTTTGTGAGCGTCGAACTTTCGGTTCATCTTCGTCTTCACACACCGCAATCTGATGCTCTTTCGAGAAACAAATTGCTTGGGTGTTATATGGTCAAGCCTCACGGGCAATTAGTATTGGTTAGCTCAACGCCTCACAGCGCTTACACACCCAACCTATCAACGTCGTAGTCTTCGACGGCCCTTCAGGGAACTCAAGGTTCCAGTGAGATCTCATCTTGAGGCTAGTTTCCCGCTTAGATGCTTTCAGCGGTTATCTATTCCGAACATAGCTACCCGGCAATGCCACTGGCGTGACAACCGGAACACCAGAGGTTCGTCCACTCCGGTCCTCTCGTACTAGGAGCAGCCCCTCTCAAATCTCAAACGTCCACGGCAGATAGGGACCGAACTGTCTCACGACGTTCTAAACCCAGCTCGCGTACCACTTTAAATGGCGAACAGCCATACCCTTGGGACCGGCTTCAGCCCCAGGATGTGATGAGCCGACATCGAGGTGCCAAACACCGCCGTCGATATGAACTCTTGGGCGGTATCAGCCTGTTATCCCCGGAGTACCTTTTATCCGTTGAGCGATGGCCCTTCCATACAGAACCACCGGATCACTAAGACCTACTTTCGTACCTGCTCGACGTGTCTGTCTCGCAGTCAAGCGCGCTTTTGCCTTTATACTCTACGACCGATTTCCGACCGGTCTGAGCGCACCTTCGTACTCCTCCGTTACTCTTTAGGAGGAGACCGCCCCAGTCAAACTACCCACCATACACTGTCCTCGATCCGGATAACGGACCTGAGTTAGAACCTCAAAGTTGCCAGGGTGGTATTTCAAGGTTGGCTCCACGCAGACTGGCGTCCACGCTTCAAAGCCTCCCACCTATCCTACACAAGCAAATTCAAAGTCCAGTGCAAAGCTATAGTAAAGGTTCACGGGGTCTTTCCGTCTAGCCGCGGATACACTGCATCTTCACAGCGATTTCAATTTCACTGAGTCTCGGGTGGAGACAGCGCCGCCATCGTTACGCCATTCGTGCAGGTCGGAACTTACCCGACAAGGAATTTCGCTACCTTAGGACCGTTATAGTTACGGCCGCCGTTTACCGGGGCTTCGATCAAGAGCTTCGCGTTAGCTAACCCCATCAATTAACCTTCCGGCACCGGGCAGGCGTCACACCCTATACGTCCACTTTCGTGTTTGCAGAGTGCTGTGTTTTTAATAAACAGTCGCAGCGGCCTGGTATCTTCGACCGGCATGAGCTTACGGAGCAAGTCCTTCACCCTCACCGGCGCACCTTCTCCCGAAGTTACGGTGCCATTTTGCCTAGTTCCTTCACCCGAGTTCTCTCAAGCGCCTTGGTATTCTCTACCCAACCACCTGTGTCGGTTTGGGGTACGGTTCCTGGTTACCTGAAGCTTAGAAGCTTTTCTTGGAAGCATGGCATCAACCACTTCGTTAACTAAAAGTTAACTCGTCATCAGCTCTCGGCCTTAGAATCCCGGATTTACCTAAGATTCCAGCCTACCACCTTAAACTTGGACAACCAACGCCAAGCTGGCCTAGCCTTCTCCGTCCCTCCATCGCAATAACCAGAAGTACAGGAATATTAACCTGTTTTCCATCGACTACGCTTTTCAGCCTCGCCTTAGGGACCGACTAACCCTGCGTCGATTAACGTTGCGCAGGAAACCTTGGTCTTTCGGCGTGGGTGTTTTTCACACCCATTGTCGTTACTCATGTCAGCATTCGCACTTCTGATACCTCCAGCAAGCTTCTCAACTCACCTTCACAGGCTTACAGAACGCTCCTCTACCGCATCACTTACGTGATACCCGTAGCTTCGGTGTATGGTTTGAGCCCCGTTACATCTTCCGCGCAGGCCGACTCGACTAGTGAGCTATTACGCTTTCTTTAAAGGGTGGCTGCTTCTAAGCCAACCTCCTAGCTGTCTAAGCCTTCCCACATCGTTTCCCACTTAACCATAACTTTGGGACCTTAGCTGACGGTCTGGGTTGTTTCCCTTTTCACGACGGACGTTAGCACCCGCCGTGTGTCTCCCATGCTCGGCACTTGTAGGTATTCGGAGTTTGCATCGGTTTGGTAAGTCGGGATGACCCCCTAGCCGAAACAGTGCTCTACCCCCTACAGTGATACATGAGGCGCTACCTAAATAGCTTTCGAGGAGAACCAGCTATCTCCGAGCTTGATTAGCCTTTCACTCCGATCCACAGGTCATCCGCTAACTTTTCAACGGTAGTCGGTTCGGTCCTCCAGTTAGTGTTACCCAACCTTCAACCTGCCCATGGATAGATCGCCCGGTTTCGGGTCTATTCCCAGCGACTAGACGCCCTATTAAGACTCGCTTTCGCTACGCCTCCCCTATTCGGTTAAGCTCGCCACTGAAAATAAGTCGCTGACCCATTATACAAAAGGTACGCAGTCACCCAACAAAGTGGGCTCCCACTGCTTGTACGCATACGGTTTCAGGATCTATTTCACTCCCCTCTCCGGGGTTCTTTTCGCCTTTCCCTCACGGTACTAGTTCACTATCGGTCAGTCAGTAGTATTTAGCCTTGGAGGATGGTCCCCCCATATTCAGACAAAGTTTCTCGTGCTCCGTCCTACTCGATTTCATGACTAAGAGATTTTCGCGTACAGGGCTATCACCCACTATGGCCGCACTTTCCAGAGCGTTCCGCTAATCTCAAAGCCACTTAAGGGCTAGTCCCCGTTCGCTCGCCACTACTAAGGGAATCTCGGTTGATTTCTTTTCCTCAGGGTACTTAGATGTTTCAGTTCCCCTGGTTCGCCTCTTGCACCTATGTATTCAGTACAAGATAACCATCTTATGATGGCTGGGTTCCCCCATTCAGACATCTCCGGATCAAAGTCTGTTTGCCGACTCCCCGAAGCTTTTCGCAGGCTACCACGTCTTTCATCGCCTCTGACTGCCAAGGCATCCACCGTATGCGCTTCTTCACTTGACCATATAACCCCAAGCAATCTGGTTATACTGTGAAGACAACATTCGCCGAAAATTCGAATTTCTCGATTAAGAGAACTCACAAATTTTACCTTAGCCTGATCCGTTACCAGTGAAAGTAACGTTCAGTCTATCTTTCTATCACATACCCAAGTTTTTAAAGAACGAACTAGTCAAAGACTAGAAATCAACATTCACCATCACAACGATGGAATGCTCATTTCTAAGCTTTATACAAACAGAAGCAGTAGTGGTGGAGCCAAACGGGATCGAACCGTTGACCTCCTGCGTGCAAGGCAGGCGCTCTCCCAGCTGAGCTATGGCCCCGTATTTCTACAGGCGTTTCCCACACAAAATTGGTGGGTCTGGGCAGATTCGAACTGCCGACCTCACCCTTATCAGGGGTGCGCTCTAACCAACTGAGCTACAGACCCAATTTCGGGCTGCTTCTTTCGTCTTCTTCAATGAATCAAGCAATTCGTGTGGGAACTTATGGAGCAGCTGATGTCGTCGATTAAGGAGGTGATCCAGCCGCAGGTTCCCCTACGGCTACCTTGTTACGACTTCACCCCAGTCATGAATCACACCGTGGTAACCGTCCTCCCGAAGGTTAGACTAGCTACTTCTGGTGCAACCCACTCCCATGGTGTGACGGGCGGTGTGTACAAGGCCCGGGAACGTATTCACCGCGACATTCTGATTCGCGATTACTAGCGATTCCGACTTCACGCAGTCGAGTTGCAGACTGCGATCCGGACTACGATCGGTTTTATGGGATTAGCTCCACCTCGCGGCTTGGCAACCCTCTGTACCGACCATTGTAGCACGTGTGTAGCCCAGGCCGTAAGGGCCATGATGACTTGACGTCATCCCCACCTTCCTCCGGTTTGTCACCGGCAGTCTCCTTAGAGTGCCCACCATGACGTGCTGGTAACTAAGGACAAGGGTTGCGCTCGTTACGGGACTTAACCCAACATCTCACGACACGAGCTGACGACAGCCATGCAGCACCTGTCTCAATGTTCCCGAAGGCACCAATCTATCTCTAGAAAGCTCATTGGATGTCAAGGCCTGGTAAGGTTCTTCGCGTTGCTTCGAATTAAACCACATGCTCCACCGCTTGTGCGGGCCCCCGTCAATTCATTTGAGTTTTAACCTTGCGGCCGTACTCCCCAGGCGGTCAACTTAATGCGTTAGCTGCGCCACTAAAAGCTCAAGGCTTCCAACGGCTAGTTGACATCGTTTACGGCGTGGACTACCAGGGTATCTAATCCTGTTTGCTCCCCACGCTTTCGCACCTCAGTGTCAGTATTAGTCCAGGTGGTCGCCTTCGCCACTGGTGTTCCTTCCTATATCTACGCATTTCACCGCTACACAGGAAATTCCACCACCCTCTACCATACTCTAGTCAGTCAGTTTTGAATGCAGTTCCCAGGTTGAGCCCGGGGATTTCACATCCAACTTAACAAACCACCTACGCGCGCTTTACGCCCAGTAATTCCGATTAACGCTTGCACCCTCTGTATTACCGCGGCTGCTGGCACAGAGTTAGCCGGTGCTTATTCTGTCGGTAACGTCAAAATTGCAGAGTATTAATCTACAACCCTTCCTCCCAACTTAAAGTGCTTTACAATCCGAAGACCTTCTTCACACACGCGGCATGGCTGGATCAGGCTTTCGCCCATTGTCCAATATTCCCCACTGCTGCCTCCCGTAGGAGTCTGGACCGTGTCTCAGTTCCAGTGTGACTGATCATCCTCTCAGACCAGTTACGGATCGTTGCCTTGGTGAGCCATTACCCCACCAACTAGCTAATCCGACCTAGGCTCATCTGATAGCGCAAGGCCCGAAGGTCCCCTGCTTTCTCCCGTAGGACGTATGCGGTATTAGCGTCCGTTTCCGAACGTTATCCCCCACTACCAGGCAGATTCCTAGGCATTACTCACCCGTCCGCCGCTCTCAAGAGAAGCAAGCTTCTCTCTACCGCTCGACTTGCATGTGTTAGGCCTGCCGCCAGCGTTCAATCTGAGCCATGATCAAACTCTTCAGTTCAAACATCTTTGGGTTTTTAAGAAACCCTAAACTTGGCTCAGCAATCGTTGGTTACATCTTTGATTTCTCGCGGAGTAACTTGTGATGCTGATAATCTTGTTGACTATCAGTCTGACTCCACAAGCACCCACACGAATTGCTTGATTCAGTTGTTAAAGAGCGGTTGGTTAAGATCTTTCGTCTCAACCGAGGCGCGCATTCTACAGCAGCCTCATTTGCTGTCAAGTGATTATTTTCAGAAGCTTTCGAAGATTTCTTCAACAACTTCAACCACTTGCGCTTAAGATCTCTCCGAAGCGGGAGGCGAATTCTACAGCGTTACACGCTGCTGTCAACACCTCTTTTTCAACTTCCTTTTGGCTTCGATGAACTGAAGCAACTTGCTGTCGAAAACTGCGTAACTCATTGTTTACCAAGGAGTTTTCCGTTTCGACTGCGCCGGAAGTGGGGCGAATTATAGGCTTCCAGAATCTGCCGTCAACTCTTAATTCCGCTTTTCTATCAATTAGTTAGAATTGATTAGAAAACCACCACCACTTATAGGAACGCCATGATTTCCCTCTATATAGAAGGAAATCATTCAGACGATACCCGCCTCCTTCAACGCAGCCACATTAGCTGCCCCTAGCCCCAAAATCCCCTGCAGCACCTGAAGCGTGTGCTCCCCCAGGAGAGGTGGTGCATTTCGATATTCCACTGGCGTCTTGGACAAGCGTATCGGGCTGGCCACCTGAGGCACCATCCCCGCCAGCGCATGGGGAAGCTCCATCGCCAGGCCGCGCGCCTTGACCTGAGGATCGGAGAAAACTTGCGCCAGATCATTGATCGGTCCACAGGGCACGCCCACTCTCTCCAATTGCGACACCCACTCAGCCGTTGCCTTGAAGACAGTCGCCTGGCGGATCAACGGAATCAGTGCAGCACGGTTGGCCACTCGCGCCTGGTTAGTGGCGAAACGCGGGTCATCCCCCCATTGCGGCTGCCCAGCAACTTCAGCGAACTTGCGGAACTGGCCGTCATTACCCACCGTCAGGATGAAATCACCATCAGCCGTAGGAAAATCCTGATACGGCACGATGTTCGGATGCGCATTGCCCAGGCGTTTTGGCGACACTCCGGTGGTCAGGTAATTCATCGCCTGATTAGCCAGGCAAGCCACCTGCACATCCAGCAGCGCCATATCGATATGTTGCCCACCGCCATCATGATCGCGGTGAGCCAACGCTGCCAGGATCGCGACGGTCGAATAGAGCCCCGTGAGAATATCGGTCAATGCCACACCGACTTTCACCGGTCCTGCGCCCTCATCACCTTCAGGCCGGCCGGTCAGGCTCATCAACCCACCCAGCCCTTGAATCATGAAGTCGTAGCCGGCACGCGCTGCATAAGGCCCCGTCTGCCCAAAGCCCGTGATCGAGCAGTAGATCAACTCAGGATTTATCTCCTTGAGCGACTCGTAATCCAGCCCATAAGCCGCTAGACCACCGACTTTGAAGTTCTCGATCAGGATGTCCGACTTGGCCGCCAGATCACGCACCAGTTTCTGCCCTTCAGGCTTAGTGAAGTCGATGGTCACCGATTCTTTATTTCGGTTAGCGGACAGATAGTACGCCGCCTCACTGGTATTTTCGCCGTATGCGTCCTTGAGGAAGGGCGGCCCCCAGGCGCGCGTGTCATCACCGCTGCCTGGCCTTTCGACCTTGATCACCTCGGCCCCAAGGTCCGCAAGAATCTGCCCGGACCAAGGGCCCGCCAGTACACGCGATAAATCCAGTACCCGCAGGTGGGAAAGCGCGCCCATGTCCGTGCTCCTATTAATAGAACGCCTGAAGACCGGTCTGTGCGCGCCCAAGAATCAAGGCATGCACGTCGTGGGTTCCCTCATAGGTATTGACCACTTCGAGGTTGACCAGGTGGCGCGCCACCCCGAACTCGTCGGAGATGCCGTTGCCGCCCAACATATCGCGGGCCATGCGGGCGATGTCCAGGGACTTGCCACACGAGTTACGCTTCATGATCGATGTAATCTCGACCGCTGCGGTCCCCTCGTCTTTCATCCGCCCCAGACGTAGGCACCCTTGCAGAGCCAAGGTGATCTCGGTCTGCATATCGGCCAGCTTCTTCTGGATCAACTGCGTTGCGGCCAATGGCCGACCAAACTGCTGACGATCCAGGGTGTACTGACGCGCGGTATGCCAGCAGAACTCAGCAGCCCCCAACGCCCCCCAGGAGATACCGTAGCGCGCCGAATTCAGGCAAGTAAAAGGCCCCTTCAAGCCACGTACATCCGGAAAAATGTTCTCGTCCGGCACAAACACGTTATCCATGACAATTTCGCCGGTAATGGACGCTCGCAAGCCGACCTTGCCGTGAATCGCCGGGGCGCTAAGGCCCTTCCAACCTTTTTCCAGGACGAAACCACGGATATCGCCTGCATCATCTTTGCCCCACACCACAAACACGTCGGCTATCGGGCTGTTGGTGATCCACATCTTCGCGCCGGTCAGGCTGTAGCCGCCATCTACCTTTCGCGCACGGGTAATCATCGCGCCCGGATCAGAACCATGGTTGGGTTCGGTGAGCCCGAAACAGCCAATCCATTCGCCGGACGCCAATTTCGGCAAGTATTTTTGTTTTTGCGCCTCGGTGCCGAACTCATTGATCGGCACCATGACCAGTGACGACTGAACACTCATCATCGAACGATAGCCGGAGTCGACACGCTCCACCTCACGCGCAATCAGCCCGTAGCTGACGTAGTTCAAGCCGCTGCCACCGTATTGCTCCGGAATCATCGCGCCCAGCAAACCGGTTTCTCCCATCTCACGGAAGATAGCGGGATCAGTCTTTTCATGACGGAAGGCTTCGAGCACGCGAGGGGCCAACTTGTCCTGAGCAAACTGCTCGGCACTGTCACGCACCATGCGCTCCTCTTCAGTGAGCTGTTGATCCAGCAGCAGTGGATCGATCCAGTTGAAGCTTGCCTTGCCAGCCATGAATAAGTCCTCGCGGATAAAAACGGAAGTCGTGATTCAGACTAGGCCGGCCACGCGCAGAGGGCAAACGAGGTTTCTGCATAGGGTTGTGCTAATTTCTCACTCCGTAATACTCGAAAAGCCCATAAATGCGCCTTATCTGTGAGGGCAACGTACATGCGCAGAAAAATCCCTAGCACCACCGCGCTTATCAGCTTCGAAGCGGCAGCCCGTCACGAAAGCTTCACCAAGGCGGCACAGGAGCTTTCCATCACCCAAGGCGCCATCTGTCGACAGATCGCCAGCCTTGAGGAGTTTTTAAGTGTCGAACTGTTTCGCCGATCGCGTCGAGGGGTGAAGCTGACAGAGGCAGGGCTCTCTTACAGCCGCAGAGTTGCTACACAGCTGGACGCCGTAGAGCGCGACACCCTCTCGGTCATGGGTCAGCAGGGCACCAACGCCATCGAGTTGGCGGTGGTACCGACCTTCGGCACGCAATGGCTGATTCCACGCCTCAAGGACTTTCAGGACCGGCACCCGGAGGTGACCGTGAATCTGACCAATCGGACACGCCCGTTCCTGTTCGCCGACACTGCGTTCGACGCCGCGATCTACTTCGGCGATGCCGATTGGTCCGGCACAGAGTCACACCGGCTGATGGGAGAAAACCCTGTCCCGGTGTGCAGTCCACACTTACTTGGAGGCCGCGCGCACTTAACTCCTCAAGAGATCGCCGAATTACCGCTGCTACAGCAGACAACACGCCCCTATGCCTGGCGTCAGTGGTTCAACGCGCAACAGCTGAGCCTGCCGCGCGACATGACAGGCCCTCGATACGAGCTATTCTCGATGTTGTCCCAAGCGGCTATGCATGACATGGGCATCGCACTCATACCTCCCTTCCTCATCCAGCGCGAGCTGAAGGAGCAGCGACTGGTGATTGCGAGCACCGAAACGCTAAGCAGCGAAAAGGCGTACTACCTCATGATTCCCGATAAAAAAGTCGAATCGGCCTCGCTACACGCATTCAAGGACTGGCTGATTGAACAATCAAAGCGCTACAACCCCGGCATTTAAAGGATAAAGCTAACTTGCTGACCCTGTAGTCAGGTTATTTTTAATCCTACAGATATACGTATATGTCGCATTTAGACAGTCTGTACCGGTCGAGCGAAAACAAGGCTCAAGGCCATGATCTACATGGCTTGTAGCGACTAATACCAGCCTATAAGCGACCATTCACGTCGGCGATTGGAAAACATCGAATAAATGCCCTTGACCCTTTAAAGACTTGTATTTAAAGAGGTTATTTAAGTCGGTTGCGACAATCAGTCACAGGGTGACTTGTAGTTAATTTTTCGTCACCCGTCATAATCTCTTGAAGGCCGTAAAGTTCGCCTGCAAAATGCCGCGCCCCGCTGTCATTTCAGCGGGATCGTGCTGATCGGTCGCCCCAGTTGCGCCACTCGCGGTGCACTGGCCTTTTTACAAAAAGATCAAAAGCAAAAAGATCATGCAGGAGATTTGACGTGCACATTGGTGTTCCTCTCGAAACCCAGACCGGTGAAACGCGGGTGGCTGCCACCCCGGAAACCATCAAGAAGCTGATCGGCCAGGGCCATAAGGTCACTGTACAAAGCGGTGCAGGCATTAACGCCAGCATCGTCGACAGTGCTTATGAAACGGCAGGCGCAACCATTGGCAGTGCCAGCGATGCGTTCGGCGCCGAGCTGATCCTCAAGGTGGTTGCCCCCAGCGACAGCGAACTGGCGCTGATCAAAAGCGGCACCGTATTGGTGGGCATGCTCAATCCGTTCAGCAACGAAACCATCGCCAAGCTTGCCGAATGCGGCATCACCGCCTTCGCCCTCGAAGCCGCGCCGCGCACTTCACGGGCCCAAAGCCTCGACGTGCTGTCTTCGCAAGCCAACATCGCCGGTTACAAGGCTGTGTTGCTGGCCGCCCATCACTACCCGCGCTTCATGCCGATGCTGATGACCGCCGCTGGCACTGTGAAAGCTGCGCGCGTGTTGATCCTCGGCGCCGGTGTCGCGGGCCTGCAAGCTATCGCCACGGCAAAACGCCTGGGCGCGGTCATCGAAGCGTCCGACGTCCGTCCGGCGGTAAAAGAGCAAATCGAATCCCTGGGCGCCAAGTTCGTCGACGTGCCCTACGAAACCGATGAAGAGCGTGAATGCGCCGTCGGTGTCGGCGGCTACGCGCGCCCGATGCCCACCAGTTGGATGCAGCGCCAGGCCCTGGCCGTGCACGAACGTGCCAAGCAGGCCGACATCGTCATCACCACCGCACTGATCCCAGGCCGCAAGGCGCCTACCCTGCTTAGCGCCGATACCGTCGCGCAGATGAAACCCGGCTCGGTGGTCATCGACCTCGCCGCAGCTCAGGGCGGCAACTGCCCGTTGACCGTCGCTGACCAAGTCGTGGTGGAAAACGGCGTGATCATCTGCGGCCCGACCAACCTGGCAGGCGCTGTCGCCGCGGATGCCTCGGCCTTGTACGCACGCAACCTGCTGGACTTCCTGAAGCTGGTCTTCACCAAGGAAGGGCAGTTTGAAATCAACCTCGAAGACGACATCGTCGCCGCGTGCCTGATGTGCCGCGACGGCCAAGTCATCCGCAAAAACGCCTAAGCAGGGATTCAGACGATGGAAGAGCTTATCTCCCCCGGTATCTACAACCTGATCATCTTTGTGCTGGCGATTTATGTCGGTTACCACGTGGTCTGGAACGTTACCCCCGCGCTGCATACGCCATTAATGGCAGTGACAAACGCGATTTCCGCGATCGTGATTGTGGGCGCCATGCTGGCCGCCGCCCTCACCGTGACGCCGTTGGGCAAGACGATGGGCACCCTGGCGGTAGCTTTGGCTGCGGTTAACGTGTTCGGCGGTTTCCTGGTTACGCGTAGGATGCTTGAGATGTTCAAGAAGAAAGCGCCCAAAGCTGTGAAAGAAGAGGTGCAGAAGTAATGAGCATGAATCTGGTGACGACGCTCTACCTGATCGCGTCGATCTGCTTCATCCAGGCCCTCAAAGGCCTGTCGCACCCCACCACCTCCCGACGCGGCAACCTGTTCGGCATGCTCGGCATGGCACTGGCGGTGCTGACCACCGTAGGCCTGATCTATAAGCTCGGCGCGGAGCTGGCCACCGCCGGTATCGGCTACGTCATCGTCGGCCTGCTGGTCGGCGGCACGGCCGGCTCGATCATGGCCAAACGCGTAGAGATGACCAAGATGCCGGAGCTGGTGGCGTTCATGCATAGCATGATCGGCCTGGCAGCGGTGTTTATCGCGATTGCAGCGGTCGTCGAGCCACAGTCCCTGGGTATCGTCAAACACCTGGGCGATTCGATCCCGGCCGGTAACCGCCTGGAGCTGTTCCTCGGTGCCGCCATCGGTGCTATCACCTTCTCCGGCTCGGTGATCGCATTCGGCAAGCTATCCGGTAAGTACAAGTTCCGCCTGTTCCAAGGCGCACCGGTACAGTTTGGTGGGCAACACAAGCTGAACCTGGTGCTCGGTTTGGCAACCCTGGGTCTGGGCCTGGCGTTCATGTTCACCGGCAACCTCACTGCGTTCGCGCTGATGCTGGCCCTGGCCTTCGTGCTGGGCGTGCTGATCATCATCCCGATCGGCGGCGCCGACATGCCGGTAGTGGTATCGATGCTCAACAGTTATTCCGGCTGGGCAGCGGCGGGCATTGGCTTCTCGCTGAACAACTCGATGCTGATCATCGCCGGCTCCCTGGTCGGCTCCAGCGGCGCGATCCTGTCTTACATCATGTGCAAGGCGATGAACCGCTCCTTCTTTAATGTACTGCTGGGCGGTTTCGGCAATACGCCAGACGCCGGTGCAGCAGCTGGCTCTAAAGAAGCTCGCCCGGTGAAGTCCGGCTCCGCCGACGACGCTACCTTCCTGCTGACCAACGCCGACACGGTCATCATCGTGCCGGGCTATGGCTTGGCCGTTGCGCGGGCACAACACGCGCTTAAAGAGTTGACCGAAAAGCTCACCCATCGCGGCGTCACCGTGAAGTACGCGATCCACCCGGTGGCGGGCCGTATGCCTGGGCATATGAACGTGCTGCTGGCCGAGGCCGAAGTGCCTTACGACCAGGTATTCGAGATGGAAGACATCAACTCTGAGTTCGGCCAGGCTGACGTGGTGCTGGTGTTGGGCGCCAACGACGTGGTCAACCCGGCGGCCAAGAACGATCCGAACTCACCGATTGCCGGTATGCCGATCCTCGAGGCGTTCAAGGCCAAGACCATCATCGTCAACAAGCGCTCGATGGCCAGCGGCTATGCAGGCCTGGATAACGAGTTGTTCTACCTGGACAAGACCATGATGGTCTTCGGTGATGCCAAGAAGGTCATCGAAGATATGGTCAAAGCTGTCGAATAACACTGCGCCAGCGCAATACCCGAAACCCTGGCCTCACGTAGGCTGGGGTTTTTTATTAGCGGATGAAACCCGACCAAAGGCTCTAAATCGCCACCTGGCATTCGACCATGGTAGCGGGCCGAAACTTTTTGAAATCACTACACTGCCCACCTTGCTTCCGTAGCCTGAGATAACAATTCATGTACCGTGATCGTATCCGCTTGCCTTCGTTGTTGAACAAGGTCATGAGCGCGGCAGACGCCGCTGCACTGATCGAGGACGGCATGACCGTCGGCATGAGCGGCTTCACCCGTGCCGGTGAAGCCAAGGCCGTCCCCCACGCCCTGGCCGAACGCGCCAAGACTTCGCCCCTCAAAATCACGCTGATGACGGGCGCCAGCCTGGGCAATGACCTGGACAAGCAACTGACCGAAGCTGGCGTACTGTCGCGACGTATGCCGTTTCAAGTCGACAGCACGCTGCGCAAGGCGATCAATGCTGGCGAGGTGATGTTTATCGACCAGCACCTATCGGAAACCGTCGAGCAACTGCGCAACAACCAGCTCAAGTTGCCGGACATTGCGGTAATCGAAGCGGTCGCAATCACTGAACAAGGGCACATCGTGCCCACCACCTCCGTAGGCAACTCAGCCAGCTTTGCAATTTTTGCCAAACACGTGATCGTCGAGATCAACCTCGCGCACAATCCGAATCTGGAGGGGCTGCACGACATCTATATCCCGACCTACCGGCCGACGCGCACGCCTATCCCGCTGGTTAAGGTCGACGACCGCATTGGCAGCACTGCGATTCCGATTCCGCCAGAGAAAATCGTCGCTATCGTGGTCACTAACCAGGCCGACTCTGCCTCAACCGTGACGCCGCCTGACGATGACACTCAAGGCATCGCCAACCACCTGATCAACTTCCTCAAGCAGGAAGTTGACGCCGGACGCATGACCAACAAACTCGGCCCGCTGCAAGCCGGGATCGGCAACATTGCCAACGCGGTGATGTGTGGCTTGATCGATTCGCCCTTCGAAGATCTGACGATGTACTCGGAAGTGCTGCAGGATTCGACCTTCGACCTGATCGACGCCGGTAAGCTGAGCTTCGCCTCCGGCAGCTCGATTACCTTGTCGGAGCGCCGCAATGCCGACGTTTTCGGCAACCTGGAGCACTACAAGGACAAGCTGATATTGCGCCCACAGGAAATCTCCAACCATCCTGAAGTGGTGCGCCGCCTGGGCATCATCGGTATCAACACCGCGCTGGAGTTCGATATCTACGGCAACGTCAACTCCACCCACGTCTGCGGCACGCGGATGATGAATGGCATTGGCGGCTCCGGGGACTTCGCGCGCAACGCGCACCTGGCAATCTTTGTCACCAAATCGATTGCCAAGGGGGGCGCGATTTCCAGCGTGGTGCCGATGGTCAGCCATGTGGACCACACCGAACATGACGTGGACATCCTCGTCACCGAAGTGGGCTTGGCCGATCTGCGCGGCCTGGCACCGCGGGAGCGTGCGCGGGTGATCATCGACAACTGTGTGCATCCGGCCTACCGCGACGCGCTCAATACTTACTTCGAAGCCGCCTGTGCCATCGGTGGGCACACGCCGCATATCCTGCGCCAGGCACTGAGTTGGCACATCAACCTGGAAGAAACCGGGCATATGCTCAAGGCTTGATGAATACAGATCCGAGCTGATGCAACTACAGTTTCATCAGCTCGGCAGCCTAGCCAGTGTCTATGCAATAAACTGTACTACTGTACCGCTCATTTCCTACTTAAATATCCCACAACTCATCTTGAAAACACCCATTTCGCACCTTTTAGGTGCGCACAGGTACAGTTGCCCCATTTCCGTACCGTACAGCCGTATTAAACAGTTAACTGGCCCCTCACAATACAGGTGAACTGTATCTAGAGAGTCTTGCGCCGGAGGAGGATCATTGGCATCAGTTAAACCACTACCTAATCCCGCCACAAGCGGAAGGATGTCATCATGGAACGTACACTCAGTTCCGAACTGTTCTTCGAAGAGAAAGCTGTAAACACCAACGCTTCCCTGCCTTTGCGCGTTCTCGCCAACCTGATGTTGTGGCAGCGCCGCATCTCCAGCCGCCACCAATTGGCTCGCCTGGATTCGCGTCTGCTGGCTGACGCCGGTATCAGCGAAGCTCAACGCTACGAAGAGCTGAGCAAGCCGTTCTGGCGCTAAGCAGCGCCCGCTGGCCCTGACCCACCGGGTCCACCGCCAGCACTCTGATTTGTTAAAGCAAAGCCCGCCCCGGGTAACCGGAGGCGGGCTTTGTTGTTTCTGCGAAAGGGCATTGAATCGGTAGGATTTCCACCTACAGGTACAGTTTTAATAAAATAATTATTAACCAGTACAGTTAAATTACAGGCTTCCTGTTGCACCGGTCCAAGCCTAATATCCACTCACCACGTGGCGAACCCTGTAGAGCGAGCGTCTGATGCTCAACAGTCCCAGTCCGTCTCACTGTGGCCGCGTCGCGCCACCTTATTTCGTCTACAGGAGTTACCCCATGCCCCGCCTTCGCCTGCTGTGCACCGCCGCCGTGCTCACCCTGGCCGCCAACGCTAACGCGAGCAGCTTCATCATGACCACTGACTCGATCGTTGGCGCCCTGAAAGCCACTTCCGACGCCACCTCCGATGCGACCTCCTCCCTGCGCGACAATAAGGTCGTACAGGCCGCCCGTGATGACGCAGCCAGCTTCGTCGCCAGCGAAGGCGCTATCCGTGGCGTGAAACTGGAAAGCGCCCTGGCCCACATCCGCCAGCAAGCGCCGCAACTGGCCATCGCTACCGATGCACAGCTGGCACAGGCAATCCTGGCGATCTGATCTGCGGCAACAGACGGGAGCGCCTGCCGCTCCCGAATGCCTCGGCGCTGGCCCTCGCCTGGTCATTGCGCTAGCCTTGGCGCTCGTTTTCAGTTGTCGAGTCCCATGGTTTTTTCATACCGCCTGTTGATTGTTCCCGTACTGTTTTGCGCCTGCTGGTCACCCTTGGCTTTGGCCATGGATGTGTCCACCCAGAGCACCGTTGTCAGCGTGTATGCCAGCGGCAAGGTGACCTCTGCTCCGTTCGACAACAAGTTGGTGATGGCCGCTCAGGATGATGCTGCCGCTTTCATTGCCACTGACGGCCAATGGCGGGGCGCACGCCTGGAGTCCGCGCTGGATTATCTGCGCCACAGTCGGCCAAAACTTCATGCGAGCGACCTTGAACTGGCGCAAGCAATTCTCGTCCAATAGTTATCTTTGTATTTCGGAGTCACTCGATGCGTAGCCCGTTGATCGTCGCCGCCCTCGGCCTGCTGTTTTTGGTCGATGTCGCCCAGGCGCAAACCTTGAAGGCCACCAGCAACATCATCGTGCGTGCATCGGCGCGCACCATTGATTTCACCTCGGACACCACCACGTCCATCCGCGACTCCAAAATCGTGCGCGAAGCCCACGACGACGCCGCCAGCTTCGTCGCCACGAATGGCGAGATCCGCGGCGCCCAGCTTGAAGCCGCGTTCGATACCCTTCGCACCCGCGTGCCAGAAGCCCGTGATGCCAGCGACCAGACCCTCGCCGAAGCTATCCTCGCTCTGTGAGGCGCATCAAAACCTGGCTCCTGGCCGGGGTTGTGCTGTTGTGTGCAAGTACAGCCCAGGCCAGCCTGCAACTGCGGCTCAAAACCGATGGTTTGAGCCCGGCCGAACAGCAGGCCAGCCAGGCATTGCTCGATGAAGCGCTGCGCGCCTTGCCGCCACGTTTTGTCGAGCAATTGGATCGGCGGATTGATGTCGGCTGGACCGACAAGATGCCTGAAAATGCCTATGGCCAGGCGTCCCTGGTGTCCGAGCTGGACCTTAATCAAAACCTGCTCGCCAGCCTGACCGACGGCAGCGCCGCCGCCCTCAAAACCAATCGCCCCCACGGCACAGTGCGCAAGGAATTGCTCGCCACGTTGCTGCATGAACTGACCCACATCTACGACCGCGCACGCCTGTGGCCCAAAGACGAGCGCGCACTGATCCAGCGTTGCAGTCGCCAGAACAACATCACCGGCTTGATCGGCCTGCCCGATCAATGCCGTGGCCAGCACGACCGGCGCTTTACCCTCAGTGATGATCCACGCCTGCTGGATCTCGCTGGCTGGCCACAATATGTCGGCCGCCGCGGCGAACGTGAACAGCACAACAATCAGGTGGTGCGCAGCCCGGACATCTACGAAACCACCAGCCCGTTGGAGTTCGTGGCAGTCAACATGGAGTACTTCCTCCTTGACCCCAGCTACGCCTGCCGACGCCCTGCGCTGTTCCGCTATTACAAGGAACATTTCGGCTGGGCGCCGCTCGACCAGCAACCCTGTGCCAAGACATACCCTTTCCTGAACGCCGGCAATGACTTCGCCAAGACGCCACTGGGGCAAATAGACCCGGAACGGGTGTATGAAATCGATTACCTGCTCGCCGAAGCCAACCAGAATCTGGTGAGCCGCTGGGGCCATAGCATGTTGCGCCTGGTGATCTGCGCGCCAGGTCGCCCGCGTGGCCCCGATTGCCGGCTGGATCTGGACCGCCACCTGGTGCTGTCCTACCGCGCCTTCGTCGGTGACGTACAGCTGTCGAGCTGGGATGGGCTGGTGGGCAAGTACCCGTCGCGACTGTTCGTATTGCCGCTGGCCCAGGTCATCGATGAATACACCAAGACCGAATTGCGAGGCCTGGCGTCGGTACCGCTGAAGCTCAACCGCCAGGAAATCAACGACACCGTCGAGCATGCGGCTGAAATGCACTGGAGCTATGACGGCAACTATTTCTTTATCTCCAACAACTGTGCGGTTGAAAGCCTGAAACTGTTACGCAGTGGCAGTGCCAACCCGCAATTGACCGGCCTGGACAACATCACCCCCAACGGTTTGCTCGAAGTCCTCAGCGCACGTGGCCTGGCCGATACCAGCGTATTGAATGACAAGCGTGAGGCGTTGCGCCTGGGGTACCACTTCGACTCATTCCGCGAACGCTACCAGGCGATGTTCGATGTGTTGCGCAAGCGCCTGCCGATCAAGCAGACCCAGGTCGAAGACTGGCTGGCCCTGGATGCGCAAGCGCGCCGCCAGTGGTTCAGCCAGGCCGACCTGCGTACCAGCGCTGCGTTGTTGTTGCTTGAACAAGCCAGCTATCGCAAGCAACTGATGCTCGCCCAGGACGAAGTCAAACAGCGCTATCTCAATGCCCGCGAGCTGAAAAATGGCGGCATGGAAAAAGCCAACAACACGCTGCAACAGATCCTCGCCAACAGTGGCTTTCTCAGTCGCCCGGCCGAGTTGCT
The DNA here is from genome assembly GCF_000263715.2 of Pseudomonas synxantha BG33R. Classification (NCBI taxonomy): domain Bacteria; kingdom Pseudomonadati; phylum Pseudomonadota; class Gammaproteobacteria; order Pseudomonadales; family Pseudomonadaceae; genus Pseudomonas; species Pseudomonas synxantha. Next base: position 132,095 of record NZ_CM001514.1, on the reverse strand, counting down.
CGACAGTGGCGGCTATGGCCTGCCGCAACCTTCGGAAGCCAAGCGCCTGGAGTCGGAGAGCGCCGAACGTCAGAAGCAGTTGCAATCATTGACCGGCGAGCTGGATAAAGAGGTAAGGGCGCTGCTCGATCCGGCCCGTGCTGCCGAGATTGCGGCGTGTGAGGCCAACCTCAAGCAGCTGGGTGAGCATTTGCGTGCGCTGCATAAAGCGGCCGGCGGCCTCGAACTGCCCTGATATTTTCGTAGCAACCACTGTTCTAATGTGGGAGCTGGCTTGCCTGCGATGACGATGTCACAGCCATAGGAAATGTCGGCTGATACACCCTCATCGCAGGCAAGCCAGCTCCCACATTTTGTTCTGCATGAGCCTCAAGACCAGATGTCGCCCCTTCATCAACAGTTTTAGTGGCGAAAGCTGGCTGAAAGCTTACCCGTCTAGGATCGCCCCAACTGCCGGCAACAGACCGGCTGTAAACAACAACAATGGTGATTCCCGATGTCCGCTCGTACCCGCCTGTTCGCACCCACTCCCCCCGTACGCCTCGTGCCTTTCGTTCTGCGCTGACCCTCACCCGGTTCGCCATTCCCTAGCCGCGCTACGCCTGGAGTATTCCTATGCTGACTTTCCTTGGCTTTGCCATGGTCATCACGTTCATGTTCCTGATCATGACCAAGCGCCTGTCTGCGCTGATCGCCTTGATCATCGTGCCCATCCTGTTTGCACTGTTCGGCGGTTTCGCGCCGAAGATCGGCCCGATGATGCTCGAAGGCATCACCAAGCTCGCGCCAACTGGCGTGATGCTGATGTTCGCCATCCTCTACTTTGCCTTGATGATCGACTCCGGCCTGTTCGACCCGGCCGTGCGCAAGATCCTCAAGATGGTCAAGGGCGACCCGCTGAAAGTCTCGGTCGGCACTGCCGTGCTGGCTTTGGTGGTATCCCTGGACGGTGATGGCGCCACCACCTACATGATCTGCGTCGCCGCCATGCTGCCGCTGTACCAGCGCATAGGCATGAGCCCGCGGATCATGGCCGGTCTGATCATTCTCGCCGGCGGTGTAATGAACATGACACCCTGGGGTGGCCCGACGGCTCGTGCGGCCAGTGCGTTGCATGTGGATCCGTCCGACATCTTCGTACCGATGATTCCGGCCATGGCCGCTGGCGTCGTGGCGATCCTGGTAATTGCCTACATGTACGGCAAGCGTGAGCGCGCACGCCTGGGTGAACTGCACCTGCAGGGCGACGAGATCGACCACAGCGAAATCAGCGTGTCGCAATTCCCCGACGCCCGCCGCCCGAAACTGATCTGGTTCAACGGCGCCCTCACCCTGGCCCTGATGTGCACCCTGATTGCCGGCCTGTTGCCGCTGCCGGTGCTGTTCATGGTGGCGTTCAGTATCGCGATGATCGTCAACTACCCGTGCCTGCAACAGCAGAAAGACCGCGTCGCAGCCCACGCCGGCAGCGTCTTGGCGGTCGTCGGACTGATCTTCGCCGCCGGGATCTTCACAGGCATCCTGTCGGGTACCGGCATGGTCGACGCCATGTCAAAAAGCCTGCTGGCGGTCATCCCGGAAGCCATGGGCCCGTACCTGGCAGTGATCACTGCGCTGGTGAGCATGCCGTTCACCTTCTTCATGTCCAACGATGCGTTCTATTACGGCGTACTGCCAGTATTGGCCGAAGCGGCCAGCCACTACGGCATCACCGCGGTCGAAATGGCCCGTGCGTCGATCGTCGGGCAACCCGTGCACCTGCTCAGCCCGCTGGTACCCTCGACTTACTTGCTGGTGGCGCTGGCGGGTATTGAGTTCGGCGACCACCAACGCTTCACCTTGAAGTGGGCAGTGCTGGTATGCCTGTGCATAATGTTCGCCGCATTGCTGATGGGGATTTTTCCGCTGTTCAGCACTCTATAATCGTACTGACTCACCGCGCGGCGCTACAGCTTGCGCGGTTTAACACTTGCTCAAAGGAATACACATGGAATGGCTGACCAATCCGGAAATCTGGATTGCCTTCTTCACCCTGACGGCTCTCGAGATCGTCCTGGGCATCGATAACATCATCATGATTTCGATCCTGGTCAGCCGCATGCCCAAGCATATGCAGGCGCGTACCCGGATCTTCGGCCTGGCACTGGCCATGGTCACGCGCATCCTGTTGCTGCTGTCGATCACCTGGGTCATGCAACTGACCGCCGACCTGTTCGTGGTGTTTGGCCAGGGTATTTCCGGCCGTGACCTGATCCTGTTCTTCGGCGGCCTGTTCCTGCTGTGGAAAAGCTCCCAGGAGATGTACCACGCCCTGGAAGGGGAAGACGAAACCAACGACGAGCCCAAAGGCGCCGGTGGCAAGTTCATCTACACCATCATCCAGATCGCCATCATCGACATCGTGTTCTCCCTGGACTCGGTAATCACCGCCGTCGGCATGGTTTCCCATGTGCCGGTGATGGTGGCTGCAATCGTCGTGGCCGTACTGGTGATGATGCTGGCTGCCGGCACTATCAGCGAGTTCATCGACAAGCACCCGTCGCTGAAAATGCTGGCGCTGTCGTTCCTGCTGGTGGTGGGTACTGTGCTGATCGCCGAATCCTTCGACGTGCATGTGCCAAAAGGCTATGTCTACTTCGCCATGGCGTTCTCGCTGGCAGTGGAAGCGGTGAACATCAAGATGCGCACCGCCATCGCCAAAAAGAAGAAGCAGCAGGATCCAGTGAAACTGCGTAAAGACATTCCGGGTCAATAAACCTGACCCGCTGCTGAAATGGGGCGCTTGCGCCCCATTTTTTCGTCTGCCAAAAAGTTGATTTCATGACAGTTTTGTTTCAATCCGGAGTTTAGCTATGCGATGCTGGCGCAGAGCCCATTAGCCAACTACAGCTTAAGTACAAGACGTAGAACGGCACGCGGTAACTTTCCTTCGCTCCTCCTGGAGCGCACCTACACGGGGGGCCGAGCATGCTGACCCTGCTCAATCTGCTTTCCGCCGTGACCCTGCTTATCTGGGGCACGCACATCGTCCGTACCGGCATCCTGCGGGTCTACGGCTCCAACTTGCGCCAAGTCATCGGGCAGAACATGTCCAAGCGCTGGCTGGCCTTTATCGCCGGGATCCTGGTGACCGCCATGGTGCAAAGCAGCAACGCCACGGCGATGCTGGTCACTTCCTTTGTCGGCCAGGGGTTGATGAGCCTTACACCGGCCTTGGCCACCATGCTTGGTGCCGACGTCGGTACCGCGCTGATGGCGCGGGTACTGACTTTCGACTTGTCCTGGCTGTCGCCGCTGCTGATCTTCCTTGGGGTGATTTTCTTCCTGTCGCGCAAACAGACGCGGGCAGGGCAGTTGGGCCGGGTGGGGATCGGCCTTGGGCTGATCATCCTCGCGCTGCAATTGATCGTCGAGGCCGCCGGACCCATCACCCATGCCCAGGGCGTCAAGGTGATCTTCGCCTCGCTGACCGGCGATATCTTGCTCGACGCCCTAGTCGGCGCGCTGTTCGCAATGATTTCCTACTCCAGCCTCGCCGCCGTGCTGCTTACGGCCACCCTGGCCGGCGCCGGCGTGATCGGTTTGCACGTGGCCATCGGCCTGGTGATCGGCGCCAATATCGGCAGCGGTGTGCTGGCATTTCTAAGCACCAGCATGCAAAACACCGCCGGCCGCCAAGTGGCCCTGGGCAGCCTGTTGTACAAACTGATCGGCCTGTTGCTGATCATTCCTGTACTTGACCCGCTCGTGGGCTGGATGGACGGCCTGGACTACAGCGCCCAAGGCATGGTCATCACCTTTCACCTGCTCTATAACGTCACGCGCTGCTTGATTCTGCTGCCCACCATTGGCCCTATGGCGCGGCTGTGCGCCTGGCTGTTGCCCGAGCGCGAAGAAACCAATGGCAAGGCCAAACCACGCCACCTCGACCTGGCCGCGCTCACCACGCCGAGCCTGGCCTTAGCCAACGCCGCGCGAGAAACCCTGCGTCTGGGTGACCTGATCGACAATATGCTCACCTCCATGCAGGAGGTGCTGCGCGGTAATCAAACCGCAATCACCCAGCAAATGCGCAGCCTCAGCGATGACGTCGAGGCGCTCTACAGCGCGATCAAGCTCTATCTGGCGCAAATGCCCCGTGAAGACCTGAGCGAACAAGACAACCGCCGCTGGGCGGAGATCATCGAGTTGTCGATCAACCTGAAACTGGCAGGTGACTTGATCGAACGCATGTTGCGCAAGGTCCAGCAGCAGAAAACCTCGCAGCGACGGCAGTTTTCCGAAGTGGGCCTGGAAGAACTCAGCGGTCTGCACAGCCAGTTGATCGCCAACCTGCGCCTGGGTCTGTCGGTGTTTCTCAGCGGCGACCCGGAGAGCGCTCGCCAATTGCTGCGTGAAAAACGCCGCTTCCGCGCCCAGGAACGTCGCCTGGCTCACGCCCATGTCAGCCGCCTGCAGCGCAAGATCGTACAGAGCCTGGAAACCAGCTCCCTGCACCTGGAGCTGATCGCCGACATGAAACGCTTGAACTCGTTGTTTTGCAGCAGCGCTTATGTAGTCTTGGAAACGTCCGACACTGGCGCACTCTCCACCGAAGATATTGCCGACATCACCCATTCGCCCTGAACGTACGACGGCCAGTGAAGTCAGTTAACAATGGACCTCACTCGCCAGGAAGCTTGTTATGCGTCGCCTGTTACTCGCCTGCCTGCTTCTAGGATCGGCACACACCTTTGCCTTCGACCGTCAGCAAGTCGAGGGCTACACCTTGCCCAACGGCCTGCAGCTGCTGCTCAAACCGGGCACCGAACGCGGGCACGTGGCCATCCGCCTGGTGGTCGGCGTGGGCCTGGATGACTTCGGTTGCGAAGACAAAGAGCTTCCCCACCTGTTCGAACACCTGCTGTTCAGCGGCATCGACGGCGGTGGCGAAGGCGACCTCGAAGACCGCATGCAAGCGTTGGGCGGCGAATGGAACGCCTACACCAGCAACGCCGACACTACATTCGTCATCGAGGCCCCCGCGCACAACCAGCGCAAGGTGCTGGACCTGCTGCTGGCAATCCTGACCCGCACGCAGTTGACCGATGCCAATATCAACGCCGCCAAGCAGGTGGTCGAGCGCGAAGACGGCGGCCATTATTCGCACCTGCAACGTTTGCTGGATCGCCAGGACCTGGGCCACAGCGCCAGCAACCAATTGGCCGTCGAGTTGGGGCTCAAATGCGCCGAACGCGCGCAGGTCGGCCACCTGACCCGCGATCAGTTGGAGAAACTGCGCAATGCCTGGTACGCGCCCAACAACATGACCCTGATCGTCGTCGGCGATCTGGACAAGCTGCTGCCAGCCTACCTGGAACGCACCTACGGCCAGCTCGACCCGGTAGACCCAAGCGAGCATCGCCCGCTGCCGCAGATCCAGCACACCGCCGCCACCCAGCGCGACCTGGTCCATGGCTGGGTCGGCGATGGCGCCAAACTGCACTGGCTGTTCCCCGAGCCGGTGCTGGACGACCAGCATGACGAAACCTACGACCTGCTCAAGGATTATCTCGATTGGGCGCTGTATCGACAGCTGCGTCTGAAGCACGGTTTGTCCTACGGCCCTTGGAGCGAACGCGAAGTGCTCGGCGGCGTAGGCTTCCTGAGCCTGAACGCCGACCTCGAACGGGAAAATCTCCCTGAAGCCGAGCAAGTCTTGCAAGACCTCAAGGCACAACTGCTCAAGGACGGAATCGACCCGAAGGTGTTCACTCGCCTGCAGCAGGCTGCCATTGCCCGCCAAGCCTGGGCGGTACAGGGCAACAGTGCGCTGGCCGATTATTACTGGAGTGCCGCCGGCGACTACGCTGACGGCCGTTTCAGCGACCCGGTCAAGCGCATCAAGGCAGTGAGCCTTTCGCAAACCAACCAGGCCATGCGCGAGGTCTTCAAGCAACCGGGCTACTGGCGCATCGAAAAGCCGTTGTTGAGCTATGACGCCCTGACCTGGATAGGTGCGGGCGTGCTTGGGCTCATCGCCATAGTGTTGATTGGCATTCGGCGTTATCGCCAACGGATCGTGGAATGAAGCACCGGGCCCAGCGCTAAGACGTTATTCTGTCTGGGATTTTTTCCTACAAAGACTGCGAACCGCCGAATGCCAAACCTGACCCATCTAATCCAGCGCATCCTCGAACTGATCAAGCGCTACCCAGGGGTAATTGCACTCGGCGGTTTTATCTCGGGTGTGGGCAGCTTTATCCTGGTGGACCGCCAGCAAGGCATGGCCAGCTGGATCGCCGTCATCATGCTGGTCAGTTGGTTGTGGCTGATGCTGGAAAACAGCTTCACCCAACTGTTTGCCAAGCTCTTCAAGCGCGAGATCCCGGAACCGCTGCTGCGCTATGCCACGCAGATGATCCACCAGGAAAGCCTGTTCTTTGTCCTGCCCTTCTTTTTCGTCACCACCGCCTGGAACAGCGGCCAGTCGTTGTTCACCGGCCTGCTCGGCGCGGCGGCACTGGTGTCGATCATCGACCCGTTGTACTACAAGTGGCTGGCGCCCAAGCGCTCGCTGTTCCTGGCCCTGCACACCCTGACCTTGTTCGCCGCATTGCTCACCGCGCTGCCCATCATCATGCACCTGACCACTGCCCAGAGTTACAAGCTGGCACTCGGTGTGGCCATGGCGCTGTCGATCCCGAGCCTGGCGGTCAGCCTGCCGCTGCGCAGCCTCAAAGGCTGGGCGATGCTGCTGGGGGTCACGGCGGCGATCGGTTGCGCCGGCTGGTTCCTGCGTAGCTGGGTGCCGCCGGCCACCCTGTGGATGACCGAAGTCGCCATCAGCACCCAACTGCAGGATCGCACCCCGGGCGATGACCTCAAGGAGGTCACCGCCGACCAGTTGCGCAGCGGTGGCCTCTACGCCTATACCGCAATCAACGCCCCACGCGGGCTGGATGAGCGGATCTACCATGTGTGGAAATTCAACGGCAAGGAAGTCGACCGCATTGCTCTGGATATCCACGGTGGGCGCAAGGAGGGCTATCGCGCCTGGACGCACAAGCAGAATTTCCCGGGCGACGCAGCGGGGCGCTGGCAAGTGCAGGTCCTCACCGAGGACGGCCAGGTGATCGGCGTCTTGCGCTTCAAGGTGATCGACACAGCACAAGCGGACAACCCAAAGTAGGTCAGATCGTGCTATTACGTAGCCATTGTGGATAGCCAAACAAGCTCGGAGCTTATGACCACTCGCACGACCGCCGGCGCAGCCCATCTTGATACGTCCAGCACCCCGCCCTCACTGCGGATTACTGGCGACTGGACGCTTGCCCACTACGCCAACCTGAAAAAGCTGTCGGACACACTCGATGGCCAGTACGACGGCGGCGCCCGCATCGACCTTAACGGCCTCGGTGCGCTGGATACCGCCGGCGCGTCACTGCTGGTCGAGCTGCTGGGCCCCGACCGCATCCAGCACTGCGCCGAGCAGACCGATTGCAGCCTGTCGGCCGCCGACCGGGCGCTGCTCAAGACGGTCTACCGCTCCCTCAATGATTTTTGCGTCCCGCTCAAAGAGCCGGAAGAAAGCGCCGGCATCCAGGTGCTGGCCCGTATCGGCCGCGCGGTGGACACCGTCTGGCAAGACGCCAAGAAACTCCTGGGTTTTATTGGCCTGATCCTTGAGACCTTCGTCCGCGGGATGTTTCGACCCAAGCGCTGGCGCCTTACGCCGATGGTCGCCCATATCGAACAGACCGGTCTCGATGCCGCACCTATCGTGGCCCTCCTGACCTTTCTGGTGGGCGCGGTGGTGGCGTTTCTTGGCGCCACCGTGCTCAAGAGTTTTGGCGCGACGATATTTACCGTGGACCTGGTGGCGTTCTCTTTCCTGCGCGAATTCGGCGTGCTGCTCACCGCGATCCTGATCGCCGGCCGTACCGCCAGTGCGTTCACCGCGCAAATCGGCTCAATGAAGGCCAACGAAGAAATCGACGCCATCCGCACCCTGGGCCTGGACCCGATGGAGCTGCTGGTATTGCCGCGGGTTCTGGCGCTGCTGGTGGCGCTGCCGATGCTGACTTTCCTGGCGATGCTCTCGGGGATTGTCGGCGGTGGCGTGGTGTGTGCGGTGGCCCTGGATATTTCACCGGCGATGTTCCTCTCGCTGTTGCAATCGGACATTGGCGTGCAGCACTTTTTGGTGGGCATGGTGAAGGCGCCGATCTTCGCTTTCCTGATCGCGGCCATTGGTTGCCTGGAAGGCTTCAAGGTCAGCGGCAGCGCCGAATCAGTCGGCGCGCACACCACATCCAGTGTGGTGCAGTCGATTTTTGTGGTGATCGTGCTGGATGCGGTCGCCGCGATGTTCTTCATGGAGATGGGCTGGTGAGTCGTCTACACCGTACGCCCACTGAGGCGGTTATTGAGGTACGCGGCCTGTGCAACCGCTTTGGTAGCCAGAGCGTGCATGAAAACCTCGACCTGGATTTATACAAAGGCGAGATTCTGGCAGTGGTCGGCGGCTCCGGCAGCGGCAAGTCGGTGCTGCTGCGCAGCATCGTCGGCCTGCGTCGGCCCAGCGAAGGTGAGGTGCGGGTGTTCGGCAAGAACCTGCCGAGCCTGTCTGAGCACGAACGCTCGCTGGTGGAGCGGCGCTTTGGCGTGCTATTTCAGAAGGGCGCGCTGTTTTCCTCGCTGACCGTTACCGAGAACGTTGCCCTGCCATTGATCGAACATGCCGGCCTCAGCCGCGCCGACGCCGAGCACTTGGCGGCAGTCAAGCTGGCCCTGGCCGGGCTACCCCTGTCAGCGGCCGACAAATACCCGGCTTCCTTGTCCGGCGGCATGATCAAGCGCGCGGCCCTGGCCCGTGCGCTGGCACTGGACCCGGACATCCTGTTTCTCGATGAACCCACCGCTGGCCTCGATCCGATTGGCGCAGCGCAGTTCGACCAACTGATCCTGACCCTGCGCGATGCGTTGGGCTTGAGCGTGTTCCTGGTCACCCACGACCTCGACACGCTGTACACCATCACCGACCGCGTGGCGGTGCTGGCGCAGAAGAAAGTGCTGGTGGCCGACGCCATCGATGTTGTCTCGGAAACGGACGACGCCTGGATTCACGAATATTTCCACGGCCCCCGGGGCCGCGCGGCATTGGATGCCGCTCAATCGTTCAACGAGGTATGACATGGAAACCCGAGCCCATCATGTGATGATCGGACTGTTCAGCGTAATTGTGGTGGTCGGCGCTATGCTCTTCGGCCTGTGGCTGGCCAAATCCAGCGTCGACAGCGCCTTCCAGGATTACGAAGTGATCTTCAACGAAGCGGTCAGCGGCCTGTCCCAAGGCAGTGCGGTGCAGTACAGCGGGATCAAGGTAGGCGACGTCACCAGCCTGCGCCTGGACCCCAAAGACCCGCGTCGCGTCCTCGCCCGCATCCGCCTGGCCGGGCAGACGCCGATCAAGGAAGACACCCAGGCCAAGCTGGCGCTGACCGGCATCACCGGCACCTCGATCATCCAGCTCAGCGGCGGCACCCCGCAGAGCCCGGAACTCAAGGGCAAGAACGGCAACCTGCCGGAAATCATCGCGTCCCCATCGCCCATCGCGCGCCTGCTCAATAACAGCAACGACCTGATGACCAGCGTCAACCTGCTGCTGCACAACGCCAACCACATGTTCTCCCGGGAAAACGTCGAACGCTTGAGCAACACCCTGGATAACCTGCAACAAACCACCGGTGCCATCGCCGAGCAACGCGGCGACATCAAGGTGGTAATGCAGCAATTGATGCAGGTGAGCAAACAGGCGGGTGCCGCGCTGGAACAAACCACCGTGTTGATGCGCAGCGCCAATGGCCTGCTCAACGAGCAAGGCAAGCAAGCCTTCGGCAGCGCCGAGCAGGCGATGAAATCCCTGGAACAAAGCACCGCCACCATCAACAGCTTGCTGACCAACAACCAGGACTCGGTGAACAGCGGTATGCAGGGCCTCAACGAACTGGCGCCAGCGGTGCGTGAGCTGCGTGAAACCCTCGGTTCGCTGCGCGCCATCTCCCGTCGCCTGGAAGCCAACCCCAGCGGTTACCTGCTGGGCAGTGACAAGAACAAGGAGTTCACGCCATGAAGCGTGCTTACCTGATGATCGCCCCTGTGGCCCTGGCACTGCTCAGCGCCTGCTCGATTCTGCCCAAGCCTGACCCGTCAGACGTGTACCGCCTGGTGTCCACCCAACCAACCACCCAAGGCACGCCGGTGAGTTGGTCGCTGCGCGTAGCCAAACCCCAGACCAGCGAGTTTCTCGACAGTCCACGCATTGCCGTGGTGCCTGACGGCAACCTGATCAGCAGCTATGCGAACTCACGCTGGAGCGACCCGGCGCCGGTACTCTTACGCAACCGCCTGCTGGACGGCTTCCAACGCGATGGACGGGTAACGCTGCTGAGTACGGACGAGACCAACCTGCAAGCCGACTATGAGCTGGGCGGGCAGTTGCAGGCGTTTCAAAGTGAATACCGGGGTGACGCGGTGGAGGTGGTGATTCGCCTGGATGCGCGTTTGGTGCGCGGCAGCGATCAGCGGATTATTGCCAGCCGGCGGTTTGAAGTGAGGCAGCCGGTGAGTGACGCCAAGGTGCCAGCGGTGGTGGCTGCTTTTGGCCAGGCCGGGGATCAGTTGAATAAGCAGGTGGTGGATTGGGTAGTGGCGCAGGGCAATACAGCACCTAGACGCTGAGGGCCTCATCGCAGGCAAGCCAGCTCCCACTTTTGAATGTATTCACAAATCAAAATGTGGGAGGGGGCTTGCCCCCGATAGCAATCTAAGGCTTAACCGAAGAACCAGTAGCACACCGCAATAGCCGCCACGACACCGGCAAACTCCGCCAGCAACGCACAGCCCACCGCATGTCGCGCGCGCTGGATGCCCACCGAACCAAAGTACACCGCCAACACATAGAAGGTGGTCTCAGTACTGCCCTGTATTGTCGCCGCCACCAAGGCCGGGAAGCTGTCCACGCCCTGGGTCTGCATGGTCTCGATCAGCATCGCCCGCGCCGCACTGCCGGAGAACGGCTTGACCATCGCAGTCGGCAGCGCGTCGACAAACCGTGTATCCATGCCCGTCCAGGCCACCACATGGCGAATCCCTTCCAGGCCGAAGTCCAACGCGCCCGAGGCCCGCAACACGCCCACCGCACACAGCATCGCCACAAGGTAGGGCAACAGGTTCTTGGCCACGTCGAAGCCTTCCTTGGCCCCTTCGACGAAGGCCTCGTATACCTTGACCTTGCGCAACGCGCCGATCACCAGAAACAGCATGATCAGGCCAAACAACGTGAGGTTGCCCAGGATCGAGGATAAACCGGCCAGCGCCGTGGCCGAGAGTGTCGCCAGCAGCGCCATGAAGCCGCCCAGCACCAACGCGCCAGGAATCAGATAAGCCAGCACCACCGGGTCCCACAACCGCAGGCGTTGCATCACCGCCACCGACAGCAGGCCCACCAGGGTCGATGCGCTGGTGGCCAGCAGGATCGGCAGGAACACCAGCGTCGGGTCGGCGGCGCCTTGCTGGGCGCGGTACATGAAGATGGTCACCGGTAACAGGGTCAGCGAGGACGCATTGAGCACCAGGAACAGGATCTGCGCGTTGCTCGCCGTGTTGGGGATGGGGTTGAGTTCCTGCAAGGCCTTCATGGCTTTCAGGCCGATGGGCGTGGCGGCGTTGTCCAGGCCCAAACCGTTGGCGGCGAAGTTGAGGGTGATCAGGCCGATGGCCGGGTGACCGGCAGGCACTTCCGGCATCAGCCTTCGAAACAGCGGGCCGAGCGCCTTGGCCAGCCAATCGACGATCCCGGCTTTTTCAGCGATGCGCAAAAAGCCCAGCCACAAGGTCAGGGTGCCGAACAGCAGCACCATGACTTCCACCGACAATTTGGCCATGGCGAAAATGCTTTCGACCATTGCCGCAAAAATCCCGGCGTTACCGCCCACCAGCCATTGCGCCAGTGCTGACACCATTGCCACGACAAAGAAGCCAAGCCACAGGCCATTTAGCATCAGTTGAATCCCCCGAAAGATGGGGCGAATGATAGCGGGGCTGACAGAAACGACAAACCCCGGAATTATCCGGGGTTCGTGTCAGCGCAATCGTGCTATCAGCCGCGAGTGGTCTCGCCGGCCGGCAACGCTTCCTTGCTGCGCCAGTGCGGCAGGGAGTTCCAGTAGCGCTCGCCCTTGGCGTCGTCGTACATGCCTTCCCAACGGGAGATGACCAATACGGCCAAGGCATTGCCGATCACGTTCAGTGCGGTACGCGCCATGTCCATCACACGGTCGACACCGGCGATAAATGCCAAGCCTTCCAGCGGGATGCCCACGCTGCCCAGGGTAGCCAGCAACACTACAAAGGACACACCCGGCACGCCGGCGATACCTTTGGAGGTCACCATCAGGGTCAGGACCAGCATCAGTTGCTGGCCGATCGACAGGTCGATGCCATACAGCTGGGCAATAAAGATTGCCGCGATGCTCTGGTACAGGGTCGAACCGTCGAGGTTGAACGAATAACCGGTCGGCACCACGAAGCTGCAGATCGCCTTCGGCGCGCCGTAGGCTTCCATCTTCTCGATCACCCGGGGCAGCACGGTTTCGGAACTGGCGGTGGAGTAAGCCAGTACCAGCTCATCCTTGAAGATGCGCATCACTTTCAGGATCGAGAAGCCAAACAGACGGGCGATCAGGCCCAGTACCGCGAAGGCGAAGAACAGGATGGCGACGTAAACCAGGATCACCAGCTTGGCCAGCGGCAGCAAGGAGGCAAAGCCGAAGTTGGCGACGGTCACCGCGATCAGGGCAAACACGCCGATAGGGGCGTACTTCATGATCATGTGAGTGACTTTGAACATGCTCTCGGACACGCCCTGGAACATCGTCACCAGCGGCTCGCGCAGCTCAGGCTTGAGGCTCGACAAGCCCAGGCCGAACAGCACCGAGAAGAAGATGATCGGCAGCATTTCACCACGGGCAACCGCCGCGAAGATGTTCGATGGGATCAGGTTGAGGATGGTTTCGATGAACGCATGTTCGTGCTGCACCTCGGCGGCGGTCGCCTGGTACTTGGAGATGTCGACGGTACCCAGGGTACTCATGTCGATGCCGGCGCCCGGGTGGAACAGGTTGGCCAGCAGCAGGCCAACCACGATGGCGATGGTAGTGACCACTTCGAAGTAAAGGATGGTTTTGACGCCGATGCGACCGAGCTTTTTCGCGTCACCCACACCGGCAATGCCGACGATCAGCGAGGAAATCACAATCGGGATCACGATCATCTTGATCAGGCGGATAAAGATATCGCCTGCCGGCTGCAATACATTGCTGATCCACCAGGCCTTTTCAGCACTGAAATGGTTGAGCACTGCACCGATTGCGATCCCCAGTACCAAACCGATGAGGATCTGCCAGGCGAGGCTTAGCTTTGCCTTCTTCATGTCATTACCCTTACTTCAAGTGGACTTATGGCAAATGCGCCAGCTGCAACGCTCGAAAGCGAAAAAGTGTGTGCATCAGCCTCCATGGAAGGTCACCGCAGCGTGGCCGAAATGGCTTACTGGTAGGCGAAAAAAGGCGCAACTATTCCCATGCAAGGGAGCGACGTCTAATGCCGTAAACGCCTACCCTATGCCGAATCGGCATGGCTTTTTTTGAAAATAATTGTCCAAACGGTCAGTTCGAATACGCCATTCAGGCGGGTGAATATGCCGTGAGGCGGCCAAATCAGGCTCGCTCAGTGATGCTGAACGACTTGCAACGTTTGGCAGAAATGCGTGAGAAATCCACCACCTAGCACCGGAAATGTCCTATGGCGCGTATGAAAATTTCTCGATAGATGGTCGCCTCGACATACCCGGTAATGGTTGGCGAGAGGCAAAAAGCAAAATTGCGACTATGAGAGGCATAAAGCGAGAGCCATGAAGCGAGAGCCAAGCGCGGGCATGAGAGTCGTAAGCCCGCCGCAAGTTCAGCAAGCTTGAGGACTTGTGAACTTGCGTCGCAGCTTTTCGCCTGACCCGGCCCTTTCGCAGGCACTCTCTGTACCCGTAGGTCACGCCGATCTTGATCGATCAGAGCAACCCGGCCCCCTGGTCATGCACCACCCTTGGCGAGTGATGCAAACAGAAAGAAGCGCAGGGGCTTCTTTCTATGGACGCTGGCTCCGTCTCAGACGGAACCTAGTACCAATTCGGATCTTTCTTCAGTTGTTCCATCAACAGCTTTTGCATGCCTTCATCCGGCTTACCGAGGAAACGGTAATCAGCATGCCGTGTCGGGGACTTGTCGGCCGGCAAACCGGCTGGGACTTCCACCAACATCGCGTAGGCATCTTCCTTATCGAAACTGAAGGCCACAATGAGGCGCTTGTTCAAGCAGGTATCCGCAGTTTCGCAAAGCGGGCCCACCAGATACTTGTCACCGTCCTCTTCAACAGCATTCATTTGTTCGGCCGTACCCGACAGGTTCATGACCCATTCCGGCAGGCGCTGTTCTTTCTTCACCACGTCTTGCCAAGTCTCACGGTACTGCGGGTCCGCGCTGAGCAATTCGTTAGCCCGGGACTGACCGTCATTGGCGGCCGACGCCAGGCTGCTGCCGCCCAAGAGCAGGGCGGCAGCAATGGCTTTAAAGGGCAGAGTGGTCATATTCAACCTCGGCCTTTACGACCAAAGAAGAACGAAGCAATGAACATCACCAGGAAGACGACAAACAGGATCTTGGCGATGCCGGTGGCGGTGCCAGCGATACCACCGAAGCCCAGGACTGCAGCGACAATGGCGATGATCAGAAATGTGATTGCCCAACTCAACATGGTGATTCTCCTTATGCTTCTATAGGGGTAACAGCGGTAGTGCCGTGCAGTCGCTCAACACAAGCGACTTGTTCTTGCCTAGAACACCCAGCGCTCTTGAGCAGGCAGTTCGTCCAGAGTGGAATCCTGATCGACCAAGCTCAATTGCGGGGCAGTTACATTAGCGCTGGCGCTGCCAATGGAACGGAAATGGGTCTGGGTCATGACCGGACGCTCAAATTGCGGGGCTGGCTGCTCACTCTGCTGCCAGTGCTGCATCTGCTGGCCGGCAATCAACGTGACCATCAAGGCCAGGCTGGCAAAAAGGCCCTGCTGCATACGCAGCGGCGATACACGCAATTGGCTGAGGCTTTGGCGAGTCATGCTGCTGTTCTCCCGCATTCTGATTATTCGTTCATGACACTCTTGGGAGGAATATTGCAGACTGCGTGCCAGCTTTATTGCAAAATAAAACACAATAAAATCAATATGTTATGTGGCGCGCAAGGATGTAGCACCCAGCATCCTGCACGATGCCTCTTTAGATGCCGTGCGAAATGCACGATGGCCAGTGGTCGGGTCAGAGGATCGAAAGCGCACGCTCAGTTGCCTAAGTCGCGATAACGCACAAGAAGGCCATCAGCCGGCGCTTTGTAGGAAGGCGTGTAGATACCTACACGAAGATGCCTTTTATGAATCAGAATAAACCATGCAACTTGCCCGATTATTCCGGGACTAAACACCATCTTATTTAATAGTTAAGGAGCGCGGGACAGATGGATTCAGCCAAGGAGCTTCAAGGCCGCATTCTTTTAGTGGATGACGAATCCGCAATCCTCCGCACGTTCCGTTATTGCCTGGAAGACGAGGGCTACACCGTTGCCACCGCCAACAGCGCCGCCCAGGCCGATGCCCTGATGCAGCGCCAGGTGTTCGACCTGTGCTTTCTGGACTTGCGCCTGGGCGAGGACAACGGCCTGGATGTACTCGCGCAGATGCGTATCCAGGCTCCGTGGATGCGTGTGGTGATCGTCACGGCCCACTCCGCCGTGGATACCGCCGTGGACGCAATCCAGGCCGGTGCCGCCGACTACCTGGTCAAACCCTGCAGTCCGGACCAATTGCGCCTGGCCACCGCCAAGCAACTGGAAGTGCGCCAGCTCTCTGCGCGACTGGAGGCCCTGGAAGGCGCAGTGCGCCAGCCCAAGGATGGCCTCGACTCTCACAGCCCATCGATGATGGTGGTACTGGAAACTGCGCGCCAGGTGGCCGGGACCGATGCAAACATCTTGATCCTTGGCGAGTCCGGCACCGGTAAAGGTGAGCTGGCCCGTGCCATTCACGGCTGGAGCAAACGCGCCAAGAAGTCTTGCGTGACCATCAACTGCCCGTCACTGACCGCCGAGCTGATGGAGAGCGAACTGTTCGGCCATAGTCGCGGCGCGTTCACCGGCGCCAGTGAAAGCACCTTGGGACGCGTTAACCAGGCTGACGGCGGCACGTTGTTTCTCGACGAGATCGGCGATTTTCCCCTCACGTTACAACCAAAGCTGCTGCGCTTCATTCAGGATAAGGAATATGAGCGTGTGGGCGACCCAGTCACCCGCCGCGCCGACGTGCGCATCCTCGCCGCCACCAACCTGAACCTGGAAGACATGGTGCGCGACGGCCGCTTCCGGGAAGACTTGCTGTACCGCCTCAATGTCATCACCCTGCACCTGCCGCCGCTGCGCGAACGCAGTGAAGACATCCTTACCCTGGCTGACCGCTTCCTGGCACGCTTCGTCAAGGAATACGCCCGCCCCGCGCGCGGCTTCAGTGATCAGGCCCGTGAAGCGCTGCTCAACTATCGCTGGCCCGGCAACATCCGCGAGCTGCGTAACGTAGTGGAGCGCGCCAGCATCATCTGCCCCCAGGAAAAGGTAGAGATCAGCCATTTGGGGATGGCCGAGCAACCGACCAACAATGCGCCCCGTATCGGCGCGGCGTTGAGCCTGGACGAGCTCGAAAAAGCCCATATCGGGGCCGTGCTCGCCACCAGTGACACGCTGGATCAAGCAGCTCGCACCCTCGGAATCGACGCGTCGACCCTGTACCGCAAACGCAAACAGTACAACCTGTGAGCAGGACCTTATGAAGCTCGCGATGAAACTGCGCACTCGGTTATTTCTGAGCATTTCAGCGCTGATCACCGTGGCCTTGCTGGGATTGATCCTGGGCCTGGTCAGCGTCATGCAAATGGCCAAGACCCAGGAATCGCTGATTCGCAGTAACTTCATCACCCTGGACCTGGGGCTCAAGTTGCGTCAGAGCCTGGGCGACCAGCTGATCATGATGCTGGAGAAACGTCCCGACCCTGAGGCCCTGAGGGCCTCCAAGCAGCATTATTTCGACCTGCTGGACCAAGGCGTCGCCCATGAGCAGTCGATCGGTAAAAGCCATGGCTTTGGCCAGGCCCGCTCCGACTATCAGAACCTGCTCGAAGCGTTCGACCAATCCCAGCAGGAAACACCGCCGCCGGGCAGCAAGGAAAAAATCACTGAAACCTTCAACATACTGCGCAACGGACTGATTGCCGATCACAAGCAGGCACTGGAGAACATTAGCGCCAGCGAGCACAAGTCCCGTGAGCGCGCGTTATTGATTGCAGGGCTGCTCGGGTTGGTGGGACTGGCAGTGTTGATCATTGGCTTTGTCACGGCCCATGGCATCGCGCGGCGCTTTGGCGGACCGATCGAGGCACTGGCCAAAGCCGCCGACAAGATCGGACAGGGCGATTTTGAAGTGACCCTGCCTATCTCCTCAGCAGCGGAAATGAATCAGCTGACCCGCCGTTTCGGCATCATGGCCGAAGCATTGCGCCAGCATCAGGCTACCAATGTCGATGAGCTGTTGGCCGGCCAACAGCGCCTGCAAGCAGTGCTCGACAGTATTGATGACGGCCTGCTGATGATTGATCGTCAGGGCTGCCTGGAGCACCTCAACCCGGTTGCACAGCGCCAACTGGGCTGGGACGAGGAGCGCCTCGGCCAGGGCTTGGGCGAAGCCCTGGGTCGTGCAGAGATGGATGAACAACTGCAACTGGTGCTGCGCGGCGGCAATCTGGAGCGGGCGCCGGATGATCTGGAAGTGGAGGTCGAGGGCGAACTGCGCCTGCTGACCTACAGCCTGACCCCTGTGAGCCATACACAGGGTCATATTCTGGGGGCTGTGATGGTGCTGCATGACGTCACCGAACAGCGCGCCTTCGAACGAGTGCGTAGCGAGTTCGTGTTACGCGCCTCTCATGAGCTGCGCACGCCGGTGACCGGCATGCATATGGCCTTCGGCCTGTTTCGCGAGCGCGCGAAGTTCCCGGCAGACTCCCGTGAAGCGGACCTGCTGGATACGGTCAACGAAGAAATGCAGCGCCTGATGCAGCTGATCAACGACTTGCTCAACTTCTCGCGCTACCAGAACGGCCTGCAAAAACTCACCCTGGGGGCCTGCGATGTGACCGACCTGCTGGAACACGCACGGGCACGATTTGCCGAACCCGCCAATGCGCAGCACATTGAGTTGCTGGTGGAGGCCCAGCCGGAGTTGCCGCGACTGTATGCCGACCAGGTGCAACTGGAGCGCGTGCTCGACAATTTGCTCGGCAACGCGTTGCGCCACACCGCCGAAGGCGGGCAGATTCGCCTGCAGGCACGGCGTCATGGCGAACGGGTGATTATCAGTGTTGAAGACAACGGCGAAGGTATCGCCTATGGTCAGCAAGGGCGAATCTTCGAACCCTTTGTGCAGGTGGGTCGCAAGAAAGGCGGCGCGGGCCTGGGGCTGGCCCTGTGCAAGGAGATCGTGCAGTTGCACGGCGGCCGCATGGGCGTGTATTCACGGCCGGGGCAGGGTACGCAGTTCTATATGGCATTACCGTTGTAGAAGCGAGCTTGCTCGCCCCTACATCTACACAATCAGCGCTGGTTCAAGGCCCGCAGGATCGCAGCACTTTCAGCATCCGGAGTGCCATCAAACAATGAAGGGCGGAAGCGCATCTGGAAGGCGGCGATCACGTGCCGCGTGGCCACATCCAGCTCCCCGGTCTGCGGCGTCTGATAGCCCAGGCGAGCGAGCTCTTCCTGGAACCAGGTGATGCTCGGCAGCTGAGCGCCGTACTGCACCTGGAACCGGGCCACGGCCTGTGCATCCGGCCAGACGGCCAGACCTTCTGCGGCCAGACGCTTCCAGGGAAACAGCGGCCCCGGGTCCAGCTTGCGCAGTGGGGCAATGTCGCTATGCCCGATGATGTTCTTGGGTTCGATACCGTTACGCTTGCTGATGTCCTTGAGCAGCACGATCAGCGACTGCACCTGCGCTTCGGAATACGGGTACCACACACGCCCTGTGGGCGTATCACGGAACCCAGGGTTGACGATTTCGATGCCGATGGAGCTGGAATTGAGCCAGGTGCGCCCCATCCACTCGCTTTCCCCCGCGTGCCAGGCACGCTGGCTTTCATCCACCAGCTTGTAGATGGTGCCTGAGGCGTCGTCGCCGATCAGGTAATGGCTGCTCACCTGGCCATGGGTCAGCAACGCCAGCGAGCGCTCAAGGTTGGTAGAGGTGTAATGCACGACAACGAACTGCACGCGGTTGTCGTGGTTCACCGAAGGGTGGCTGGTATTCAGCCGCGGGCCGCTGGCGCAACCGGCGAGCAGGAGAAACACAAAAGCAATAGACAAGGATTTCATGGCAGGAGCAGTACACTGAGAGACGATAATGCAACAGTGTAACGTAACGTAATTAGCCCGGCGGTCAAATTACAAAATGGAACATCTTTTATGCCCCCTGCACTTGATTGCGTCCCGCTGCCTTGGCCCTGTAAAGCGCTTCATCGGCTCGCTTGAGGGCCAAGTCGCTGCGCTCGCCAGGTTGAAACTGTGCTACGCCCATGGACACGGTGATCGTCACCGGCTCGCCCTTGAAGTGGAACGGGCATGCCTCGATGGCGGCGCGCAATACTTGAGCGACAGCCAGGGCATCCGCCAAGGCTGAGTCGGGCATCAGCAGCACAAACTCCTCACCGCCGAAACGCGCGATGAAGTCGGTGGGCCGCAGGCGCTTGCTCAGCACGTTGGCGATGATCTTGAGTACCTTGTCGCCCGCCAGATGACCGTAGCCATCATTGATGCGTTTGAAATGATCCAGGTCGAGCATCGCCAGCGACAGGCTGTTGCCGCGTTGATGCCAGGCGTTGACCTCGTGATCAAGGCGTTCGCTCCACGCTGCCCGGTTGGGCAGACCGGTCAGCGGATCGAGCAAGGCCTTCTGGCGCTGTACTTCCAGGTGCTCACGGTAGCCCTGGGCTTCCTGCTCCATGTTGGCCACTCGCTCAGCCAGGGTTTTGAGGCGCGCCGCCACTTCCTGCTCACGTTGGTCACGCTGCTGCTGATGCTCGTCCATGGTACCGAGCAAGCCTTCGAGATGGCTTTCGAGTACCTGCTTGAGGCTGTTCAGATCGGCGGCTTCCTGCACGCTGCTTTGCAACCCGTCGACCTGTTCACGAATCTGCGTATCCAGCTCCCGCGCGGCCAGGCTGCTATCGGCATGGCCCTCGCTGGCAACCTGCAGGTGGCCCTGAAATGCCTCAAGGCGCTCGTTGAGTTGCTTGAGATAAGCCTCGAACTCGTGCTGGCCACTGTCGGTGATCGCCAGCATCAGCACCGCCAGGTCATCCAGGATCGGGATCAGTTCGTACCAATTCAAGCCGTGGGCAAGCCGTTCGCGCATGGCTTCGGCCTGGGGCCGGTGACGTTCAGGCAGGGACAGGTCTTCCAACAAGCCCAGTAACGTATCTTCAATGTGCTTGGCCACCGAGCTGTAGGACGGCTCAGGCGAGTCGGGCAGGGCGTATATCCCATCGGACTGCAGTTCGTCGGGCTCGGGAATTTCCAGCACCGGCGGGAGAGACAGGCTACCTATGCTGGTTTGATCCGGCGCGTCGACTTCAACCTGCGGCGCTTCAATAAAGGCGGCGAGCGCGCTTTCAGGGGCCGGCTCTTCTAACGGCGGCTCAGGGGCCTGCGCAGGTGAAACAATCGGGGCCGCTGGAGGCGGTGCCTCGAATGCGAAGGTGTCGCGGGCCGCTTCCACCGGGGCCGGCGCTACCGGTTCCGATGCGGGAGCGATGGCCGTTTGTGGTTGCGGTGCAAAGGCACGCAAGGCCTGGGTCAACTCTTCGGACTGTACGGGCTCCTGCGGCTCGGGCGAAGGTGGCGGCGCAGCGGGCTTTGACGGCGCCACCTGTGCGGTGGGCAGTGGCGCAGCGTCAACCTGCGGCGCATCACTTGATGCCTCCTTACTGCCAAACAGGCGCTGCAGCAGCCCAGGACCTGCGCGCGAGGCTTCGCTTTCAGGCTCCAGATTATTCAGCGCTTGCCCTTGCAGGCTGCTTAGCTCACTGAGCAACAGCGGTATCTCCCGCGCTTGGCCGACGCGGCTATCGAGCTGTTTGGCAAAGGCTTTCAGCGGGCGGGCCACCTCGCGGGGCAACGCAAGCTTTTGCAGCTGGGCAACCAGGGCCGTGAGTGCGGTGCTGATCTGGTCAACCCGGGTTTCGCGGCGCTGCTCGGAATCCAGCACAGCCTTTTCCAGGCGCGGCAACAGCGCGGCGAGGGCTGCGTCCATGTCGTCCGTACGCACCACATCACGCATTTCTTTCATGCATTGATCAACGGCGCGGTCAGTTCCTTCAGCCGCCAGCGTGCTGCGTACCAGGCCGCGGCGCAGCAGGTCGAGGCGGGCGGCCCAGCGGCGTTCGAGCTTGTCTTGTTGCTCTATGCTCTTGAGGTATTTCTCTTTCCAGCGCTGGGCGTCGTCGCTCATGCAAGAGGTCCGCGAGGGCCTGGGCTCAACGCGGGTAATGCATCAGCGGTAAGCGAACCCGGCAGACGAATCTCTACCGCGACGGGCAGGTGATCGGAAATGGGCTGCGCCAGCACTCGCACACTTTCCAGTGTAAGGCTCGGGCTGAGCAGGATGTGGTCAAGGCAGCGCTGCGGGCGCCAGCTGGGAAATGTGGCTTCGACTTGCGGGGCCAACAGGCCCAGGTCGCGCAGCGGGGAATTCTGCAACAGGTCGTTGGCATGGGTGTTCATGTCCCCCATCAACACCTGGTGCTTGTAGTTACCAATCAGGTCACGCACATAGGCAAGCTGCAGGTTGCGGGTACGCCCACCGAGTGCCAGGTGCATCATCACCACCACCAAGGCTTCAGGACCTTCACCGAAACGCACGAGGATCGCACCGCGGCCTTTCGGCCCCGGCAACGGGTGATCCTCGATGGCGGTCGGCTTCAAGCGGCTGAGCACACCATTACTGTGCTGTGCCAGGCGCCCCAGGTTGCGGTTGAGCTGCTGATACCAGTACGGGAACGCGCCGAGCTGGGCAAGATGCTCCACCTGGTTGATGTAGCCCGAGCGCAGGCTACCGCCGTCAGCCTCCTGCAAGGCGACCAGGTCGAAGTCGCTGAGCAGGTCGCCGATCTTTTGCAGGTTACCGGTACGCCCCTTGTGCGGTAGAACGTGCTGCCAGCCACGGGTGAGGTAGTGCCGGTATTTCTCGGTACTGTTGCCCACCTGAATGTTGAAGCTGAGCAGGCGCAAGCGGCTGTCTGCCGGCAGGCCCGTGGCTTGCAGGTGGTGTTCGTTGACCTGCGGCTCGTGCAAGCCAACGACGCGTTCGGTACCCCAGCGGCGCATGGCGGGCCCCTTACTTGGCTGCGCGTTCTTTGGCGATCAGTTGGTCGGCAACATTGAGGACCGCTTCAGGACCACCGGCAGTGCCCAGGTCGAAACGGTACTTGCCGTTGACGATCAGGGTTGGAACGCCTTGCACACCGTACTTCTGCGCGAGTTCCTTGGCCTGCTTGATCTGGCCCTGGATGGCGAAGGAGTTGAACGTTGCCAGGAACTTGTCCTTGTCCACGCCCTGGGTGGCGACGAAGTCAGCCATTTCGTCCGGCTTGGTCAGGCGCTTGCCCTGTTTCTGGATCGCTTCGAAAACAGCGTTGTGTACTTTGTGTTCCACGCCCATGGCTTCGAGGGTCAGGAACAGTTGGCCGTGGGCATCCCATGGGCCACCGAACATGGCGGGAAGGCGACGGAAGTTAACGTCCTTGGGCAGTTTTTCAACCCATGGGTTGATGGTCGGCTCAAAAGCGTAGCAATGCGGGCAGCCATACCAGAACAGCTCCACCACTTCGATTTTGCCGGGTACCGACACCGGTACAGGGTTAGCCAATTCAACGTAGGTTTTACCGGCTTCAAGCGGCACATCGGCTGCTTGCGCGGTCATGCCGAAGAGGCTGGCAGTGACGAGAGCGGCGCTGAGGATCAGATTACGCATGCTTTACTCCTGGACAAATAAAGTCGCCTCACGCGACCTTTGTTGTGACAGGTCTACGCGGGCATGAGTTCGTTAGTGTAACGGCAGCGGCCACAAAAAAGGGCGGCCTGAGCCACCCTTTTTATGCTTGCATCGCGGGATTAATCGAGCGTTAACGTCGAGCCCGGTCAGTGCAGGCCCTGGATATAACTGGAGAGGGCTGCGATGTCTTCGTCGCTCAGCTTACGAGCGATGGTGCGCATGGTCATTGCATCGCCATCATTGGCCCGGCCGGCTTCTTCTTTACGGAAGTCAGTCAACTGCTTGGCGATGTAGGTGGCGTGCTGGCCGCTCAGGTGCGGGAAGCCAGCGGCGGCGTTGCCTGCGCCATTTGGCGAGTGGCAACCGGTGCAGGCTGGCAAGCCTTTTTCCAGGTCACCGCCACGGAACAGCTTTTCTCCGCGAGCGACCAATTTAGGATCAGCAGCTCCCACACTGCCTTTCTGGCTGGCAAAATACGCCGCGAGGTCCGCCAGGTCCTGATCGTTGAGATTGGTCAGCATGCCGGTCATTTCCAGCACTGTGCGCTTGCCGTCCTTGATGTCGTGCATCTGCTTGCTCAGGTAACGTTCACCCTGGCCGGCCAGTTTGGGGAAGTTCGGCGCCGGGCTGTTGCCATCCGGCCCGTGGCAGGCACCACATACGGCGGCTTTCGCTTGACCGGCAGTGGCATCACCTTTGACGGGGCCCTCTGCAGCGACGGCAGCGCCTGTGATGCCCAAGGTCAACAGCAGACTCACGATCAGTTTGTTCATCAGCTAATCCAACTACGGCTAAGGGTTTAAGAGTTATCTACCGGGTTTACTCACCGCCAACTCAATGACGGCCTGGTAATCCTCAGTACTGCAGTCCATGCACAAACCACGCGGCGGCATTGCCTTGAAACCCTGGGTCACGCGCTGCATCAGCGTGACCACACAAACACGGTTGTACAGCGCTTGTGGATCCTGTGTAGCCTGAGCGCCATAAAGCGGGTTCAGGACACCAAAAGCGGCAACCATTGAGGCCATACATCGACCTTTTCAGGGTTTGAGAGCGTTTTGCGTTCTAATGCGCAATAAAGGTCTTTCGCTCCCGTGAGCTTCATCCTTCGCTGGGACAAAGCACACACAAAATCTGCGGCATTATATACTGGCGCTACTGAAACGGAAACGACACCGCTTGCCGCACCCTTTTTCGGCACCGCCCACATCGGAAATCTCATGCAACTCAAGAATCCCATCCTCGGCCTGTGCCAACAGTCCACGTTCATGCTCAGCGCCGCCAAAGTGGACCAATGCCCCGATGACGAGGGCTTTGAAGTCGCCTTTGCCGGCCGCTCCAACGCTGGCAAATCCAGCGCACTGAACACCTTGACCCACGCCAGCCTGGCGCGCACCTCGAAAACCCCGGGTCGCACGCAACTGCTCAATTTCTTCAAGCTAGACGATGATCGGCGTCTGGTCGACCTGCCGGGCTACGGTTATGCAAAAGTACCTATCCCGCTGAAGCTGCACTGGCAGCGTCACCTTGAGGCTTACCTGGGTGGCCGGGAGAGTTTGAAGGGTCTGATTCTGATGATGGACATCCGCCATCCGATGACTGACTTCGACCTGCTGATGCTCGACTGGGCCGTCGCCAGCGGCATGCCGATGCACATCCTGCTGACCAAGGCCGACAAGCTCACCTACGGCGCAGCCAAGAACACGCTGCTCAAAGTGCAGTCCGACATCCGTAAGGGCTGGGGCGATACGATCACTATCCAGCTGTTCTCGGCGCCGAAGCGCATGGGCCTGGAAGAGGCTTACACCGTGCTGGCCGGCTGGATGGAATTGGCGGACAAAGGCGCAGAAGCTACCGAGTAACTTTTCTGCGGGCAAAAAAAACCCCGGACTTCGTATGGGGAGGGAAGTTCGGGGTCCAAGTTCCGGACCGCTAGGGCGGGGTCCAGATATCTGCCAACACTTAACACAACATAGGAGCATTGAAGGGCTTCACCACCCATTCAGTAACTCTGAGTGGCAGTTCACAGGTTAAGTTCCGGCAGCTCCAAAAAACTATTGGAAATAACTGACGGCGATTTGCGCTCTAAAGCACTGCGCCAGCACCCTCGGTGTTGGCGCAGCTCTGCAATCAGTGCGCTTCGTCCCAGTTATCGCCCACGCCCACATCCACCACCAACGGTACGTCCAGTTGGGCTGCAGCACTCATATGTTCGCGAATCTTCTCGCTGACTTGTGGGACCAGGTCCTCACGCACCTCCAGCACCAATTCATCGTGCACTTGCAGGATTACCTTGGCATCCAGGCCCGACTCGGTCAGCCAGTTATCCACCTGCACCATGGCTTTCTTGATGATGTCCGCCGCCGTGCCCTGCATGGGCGCGTTAATGGCTGTGCGCTCTGCCGCAGCGCGCTCCTGAGGCTTGTTGGAGTTGATATCCGGCAAGTACAGGCGCCGCCCGAAGAAGGTTTCCACATAGCCTTGGTCCGCTGCCTGGGCACGCGTGCGCTCCATGTATTCGCGAACACCTGGATAGCGGGCGAAGTACACATCGATGTAAGCCTTGGCGGTCTTGGTATCGACGCCGATGTCCTTGCCGAGCTTCTGGGCACCCATGCCGTAGATCAGGCCGAAGTTGATCGCCTTGGCACTGCGGCGCTGGTTGGACGTGACTTCAGCCAGCTCAACCTTGAATACCTCGGCAGCCGTGGCGGTGTGCACGTCCAGATCGTTTCGAAAGGCGTTCATCAGCCCTTCGTCCTTGGACAGGTGCGCCATGATCCGCAGCTCGATCTGGGAATAGTCCGCCGCCAGCAGCTTGTAGCCCTTGGGCGCGACAAACGCCTGGCGAATCCGCCGCCCTTCGGCGGTGCGCACCGGGATGTTCTGCAGGTTCGGGTCGCTGGAGGACAAGCGCCCGGTTGCCGCTACCGCCTGATGGTAAGACGTATGAATGCGCCCGGTGCGAGGGTTGATCTGCTCCGGAAGGCGGTCGGTGTAGGTACTTTTGAGCTTGCTCATGCTGCGGTACTGCATCAGCACCTTGGGCAACGGAAAATCATCTTCGGCCAGTTTGGCCAGCACTTCTTCGGCGGTGGAAGCCTGCCCCTTGCCGGTCTTTTTCAACACCGGCATCCCCAGCTTCTCGTAGAGAATCGCCCCAAGCTGCTTGGGTGAGCCAAGGTTGAATTCTTCACCGGCGATCTCGAAGGCCTGGCGCTCCAGCTCGACCATCTTGTTACCCAGCTCGATGCTCTGGATGCCCAGCAGCTCCTTGTCCACCAATGCGCCCTGGCGCTCGATGCGTGCCAGTACCGGCACCAACGGCATCTCGATATCCGTCAGCACACTGGCCAGGCTCGGGATCGCGGCCAGCTTTGCGTGCAGCTCCTGATGCAGGCGCAAGGTCACATCGGCATCTTCGGCCGCGTAAGGGCCAGCCTGTTCAAGGGCAATCTGGTCGAATGTCAGCTGCTTGGCGCCCTTGCCGGCAATGTCCTGGAAGCTGACCGTGTCGTGGTCCAGATACTTTTTCGCCAGGCTGTCCATGTCATGGCGGGTCGCCGTGGAGTTCAGCACGTAGGATTCGAGCATGGTGTCGAAGGCGATGCCACGCACAGTGATGCCCTGTGCAGGGTCGCCACCGATGGCGCAGTTGGCGAGGATGTTCATATCGAACTTGGCGTGCTGGCCAACCTTGAGTTTGGTCGGGTCTTCCAGCAGCGGTTTCAAGGCCAGCAGCACGGTGTCCCGATCCAATTGATCCGGCGCGCCGATATAGGAATGGGTCAGCGGGATGTAGGCGGCTTCATGGGGCTGCACAGCAAACGAGACCCCAACCAATTGCGCCTGTTGAGCGTCAATGCCGGTGGTTTCGGTATCAAAGGCAAACAACGGCGCATCGTTGAGTTTTTTCAGCCACACGTCGAAGGTGGCCTGGTCCAGGACGGTGGTGTAAACCGCCTCTACCGGTACCGATATAACGGCCTCGACCGGCGTTTCGGCGGCAGGTGCAACCTCGCTCGCCGACTTGAGCTCCACACGCTTGGCATCGCGCTGGATCTCGTCGTACCAGCTCTTGAACTCAAGCAGCGTGTACAGCTCCAGCAGCTTTTCGCGATCCGGCTCGATCAGGTGCAGGTCATCCAGGCCCACGTCCAGTGGCACATCGATCTTGATCGTCGCCAACTGATAGGACAGGAATGCCATCTCCTTGTGCTCTTCAAGCTTGGCTGGCAGGGTTTTGGCCCCGCGGATAGGCAGCGTCGGCACAATATCCAGCTGCTCATAAAGCTCTTTGAGGCCGCCATTCACTCCCACCAACAAGCCCGAGGCGGTCTTCGGCCCAATACCCGGGACGCCTGGGATGTTGTCGGACGAATCGCCCATCAACGCCAGATAGTCGATGATCTGCTCGGGAGCGACGCCGAATTTCTCCTTTACGCCCTCAACGTCCATCGAGCTACCGGTCATGGTGTTGACCAAGGTAATGTGCCCGTCCACCAGCTGTGCCATGTCTTTATCGCCGGTCGAAATCACCACCGGGCGGCTGGCGGCCGCGCTGCTGCGGGCCAGGGTGCCGATCACGTCGTCAGCCTCGACGCCTTCGACGCACAGCAACGGGAAGCCCAGGGCGATCACGCTTTGATGGAGCGGCTCGATTTGCAGGCGCATGTCATCGGGCATACTCGGGCGGTTGGCCTTGTACTCGGCGTACATCTCATCGCGAAAGGTCCCACCCTTGGCGTCGAACACCACCGCGAACGGGCTGTCCGGGTACTGCTTGCGCAGGCTTTTGAGCATGTTCAACACGCCCTTGACCGCACCGGTCGGCAGGCCTTTGGAGGTGGTCAACGGTGGCAGCGCGTGGAAGGCGCGGTACAGATAAGAAGAACCGTCCACCAGGACGAGGGGCGCTTGGCTCATGAGCAGGATCAACCTTTTCGGCGGGTCAGGCGCTAGAATAGCCGGACCAATGAAAACAAAGGGACAAGGTTATCATGCGTACATTCAATCGCCTGCTGTTGACCGGTTTGATTGCACTCGCTCCGATGGCTGCCATGGCGGCAGACGATGCCCCTTCGGCAGACCCGGAAGTTACCATTCGCACGGAAGGCGACAAGACTATCCAGGAGTATCGCCAGAACGGCTTCCTGTACGCCATCAAGGTTACCCCGAAGGGCGCTCCACCTTATTTCCTGGTGCGCGCTGACGGAACCGATGCGAACTTCATCCGCTCTGACCAGCCGGATATGCTGATCCCGTCATGGAAGATCTTCGAATGGAAATGATTTCTTAATTTTAACCGGCGCTGCTAAGCCAGCGCCCGTAACGGCAGTTTTAACCATGTCTGTGTTCACCCCCCTGGCTCGGCCCGAGCTGGAAACCTTTCTCGCCCCTTATGGGCTCGGCCGCCTGCTTGATTTCCAGGGGATTGCCGCTGGCAGCGAAAACACCAATTTCTTTATCAGCCTGGAGCAGGGTGAGTTTGTCCTGACCCTGGTTGAGCGCGGCCCCGTGGCAGAAATGCCGTTCTTCATCGAACTGCTCGACGTGCTCCACGACGCCGACCTGCCGGTGCCGTACGCCTTGCGTACCACCGACGGCATCGCTTTGCGCGAACTCAAGGGCAAACCCGCCTTGCTGCAACCGCGCCTGGCCGGCAAGCACATCAAGGACGCCAACGCCCAACATTGCGCCCAGGTCGGCGGCCTGCTCGGCCACCTGCACTTGGCGACTCAGGGCGAAAAAGTGCTGGAGCGCAAGACCGACCGCGGGCTGGACTGGATGCTCAGTGAGGGCGCGCAGCTGATTTCACACCTCAACGACGCGCAGCAGCGCCTGTTGCAGGACGCGTTGAGCGAGATCGAAACCCACAAGGCTGACATCCTCGGCCTGCCACGGGCCAACGTTCACGCCGATCTGTTTCGCGACAATGCGATGTTCGAAGGCACGCACTTGACGGGCTTGATCGACTTCTACAACGCCTGCTCGGGGCCGATGCTCTACGACGTGGCGATTGCCTTGAATGACTGGTGTTCGGACGCCGATGGCGCGATCGACGGGCAACGCGCCCGGGCGCTGCTGGGGGCTTATGCAGGGCTGCGACCGTTTACTGCGAAGGAAGCCGAGCTATGGCCGACCATGCTGCGCGTGGCGTGCGTACGGTTCTGGTTGTCACGGTTGATCGCGGCGGAGTCGTTTGCCGGGCAGGATGTGTTGATTCATGACCCAGCGGAGTTCGAGCACCGGCTGCTGCAACGCCAGCAGGTCAGCGTCCACCTGCCGTTCGCGCTCTAAAGAAATGTGGGAGGGGGCAAGCTCCCTCCCGCATTTAAAGCGATTCCAGGCAACCGGCCAGGTCATTGCCCAGCTTTTCCAGCACCTGCTCATAGCCCTGCGCCGTCGCCGGGGTATAGCCGCCCAACGCATCCAGCTCCGCCAGCTTCACCGGTAATCCAGCAACCAGTGTCTCGGCCAAACGCGGGCGCAGCGGCGGCTCGCTGAACACACAGGTCTTACCCACCTCCTGCAACCGCGTACGCATCGCCGCCACATGCTGGGCGCCTGGCTGCACCTCGGCGGCCACGCTGAACACGCCGGCGTGCTTGAGGCCGTAAGCCTCTTCGAAGTAATCGAAGGCTTCGTGGAACACGAAGTAAGGCTTGCCTTCGACACCCGCCAAACGCTTTTTCAAGCGTGCATCCAGCGCGTCCAGGCGCTCACCAAAAGCTTTGGCGTTGCTCTGATAACGCTCGGCGTTCACTGGATCAGCCGCACTGAGGTCCGCAGCCATGCGCGTGGCAATTACTCGTGCATTGACTGTCGACAGCCACAAGTGTGCATCGACGCTGCCTGGGCGATGATCGTGATCATGGTCGCTGGCTTCGTCAGCGTGAGAGTGGCTATCTTCGCCGAAAATGCGCAGTTTCATGCCCGGCAGGTCCTGCACCGCCACGGTATTTGCCGTACGGCCTTTCAACACGCGCGGCAAAAAGGTTTCCATGTCCGGCCCGATCCAATACAACAGGTCCACCGACTGCACGCGCCGTACGTCGGATGGGCGCAATGCGAAGTTATGCGGCGACGCACCCGGCGGCAGCAATACCTCCGGAACCGCCACACCGTCCTGCACCGCCGCGGCAATCAGCTGCAACGGCTTGATGCTGGTCAGCACCTTCACATCGGCCTGAGCGGCACCCGCAACGAACAAACTGGTGACAAATACGACAAAAACGGGAAAAAGTCGGGACACGATGACCACTCAATGGCGTAGGAACGGGTAACATAATAACGTCTCTATCAAATATCTGTCGCCGCTCATGCCTAAAACACCGCTTGCCAGCCGTCCCCACGACCACTCTCACTGCGTGCACACCGCATTGTCAGAGGCCGATACCCTGTGCGCACAAAAAGGCTTGCGCCTGACCGCCTTGCGTCGCCGGGTGCTGGAGTTGGTGTGGCAGAGCCACAAACCGCTGGGCGCGTACGACATTCTTGGCGTACTCAGCGAACAAGACGGCCGCCGCGCTGCACCGCCCACCGTGTACCGCGCACTGGATTTCCTGCTGGAAAATGGCTTGGTTCACCGTATCGCCTCGCTCAACGCGTTTGTCGGCTGCAACCACCCGGAGCACGCGCACCAGGGCCAGTTTCTGATCTGTCGCGAGTGCCACGCGGCCATCGAGCTTGAACAAAAAAGCATCAGTGACGCCATTATCCAAAGCTCTGCCGACGTCGGCTTCAAGGTCGAGGGGCAAACGGTTGAAGTGGTCGGCCTGTGCGCGGGCTGCCAGGGGGCTTGATGAGCAACGCGTTGATCCGTCTGGAGCAGGTCGGCGTCACGTTCGCCGGGCAGAACGTGCTGGAAAACATCGCGCTGAGCGTGGAGCCGGGGCAAATCGTCACGTTGATCGGCCCCAATGGCGCAGGCAAGACCACCTTGGTGCGCGCCGTGCTTGGCCTGCTCAAGCCCGACAGTGGCAGTGTATGGCGCAAGCCCAAACTGCGCGTGGGCTATATGCCGCAAAAACTGCATGTGGACCCGACCCTGCCGCTGTCCGTATTGCGCTTCCTGCGCCTGGTGCCCGGTGTCGACCGCGCCCGTGCACAGGCCGCGCTCAAGGAAGTCGGCGCCGAGCAGGTGATCGACAGCCCGGTACAAAGCATCTCCGGCGGCGAAATGCAGCGCGTGCTGCTGGCCCGCGCCTTGTTGCGCGAGCCAGAGTTGCTGGTGCTCGATGAGCCCGTACAAGGCGTCGACGTCGCCGGCCAGGCCGAGCTGTACAGCCTGATCACCCGCCTGCGCGACCGCCATGGCTGCGGCGTGCTGATGGTCTCCCATGATCTGCACCTGGTGATGAGCACCACCGACCAGGTGGTCTGCCTCAACCGCCACGTGTGCTGCTCCGGCCACCCGGAACAGGTCAGTGGCGACCCGGCGTTCGTGGAACTGTTCGGCAAAAACGCCCAGAGCCTGGCGATCTACCACCATCATCACGACCACGCCCATGACCTGCATGGTGCCGTTGTCGATACTCCCCACGTTCATGGAGATAGCTGCAAGCATGGCTGATTTTCTGCTCTACGCCCTGCTGGCAGGCTTGGCTCTGGCACTGGTGGCAGGCCCGCTGGGCTCGTTTGTGGTCTGGCGCCGCATGGCCTATTTCGGTGACACCTTGTCCCATGCGGCGTTGCTGGGCGTGGCCATGGGCTTTCTGCTGGACGTGAGCCCGACCATCGCCGTGACCGTGGGCTGCCTGCTGCTGGCGGTACTGCTGGTGACCTTGCAACAACGCCAGCCGCTGGCCTCCGACACCCTGCTGGGCATCCTCGCGCCAAGCACCCTGTCCCTGGGCCTGGTGGTATTGAGCTTCATGCATGAAGTGCGCATCGACCTGATGGCCTACCTGTTCGGCGACCTGCTGGCGATCAGCCCGACTGACCTGGCCTGGATCCTCGGCGGCAGCGCTGGCGTACTGGTGTTGTTGGTGGCCCTGTGGCGCCCGATGCTGGCGATCACCGTGCATGAAGAACTCGCCAGGGTGGAAGGCTTGCCCGTCGCAGGGCTGCGCATGGCCCTGATGTTGCTCATCGCCGTGGTGATCGCTGTCGCGATGAAGATAGTCGGCGTATTGTTGATCACGTCGCTGCTGATCATTCCCTCCGCCGCCGCCCAGCGTCATGCCCGCTCACCGGAGCAGATGGCAATCGGCGCCAGCCTCCTGGGAATGTGTGCAGTGTGCGGGGGCCTGGCGCTGTCCTGGTTCAAGGACACGCCAGCCGGGCCGTCGATTGTGGTTACGGCGGCCGCCCTGTTTCTGCTGAGTTTTGTCCTGCCCCGTCGAGGGGTGTAGACTTGCTCGCTTTTTGCGCAAATAGAGAGTCGCAGGAATGAAGCCGTTCACCTCCCGTTATCTGCTCCTTGCCGCATTTTCCCTGCTGCTGGGTGCCTGTCAAAGCACGCCGCCCGCTGCCCCCGAGGCCCCGGACGCACGCGCTGTGGCCATCGCGCAGCTGGAGCAAAACCTGGCCAGCAGCGAGCTGGCAACCGCCGAAGACCAACTTGCGGCGTTGCAGGCCCAGTCCCCCAACGATCCCGCACTTGAGGCCTATCAGCGTCAACTGGCCGAAGCCTACCTGCAGCGCAGCCAGATCGTGCTGCAAAAAGGCGATGTCAACGCCGCCGCCACCGCCCTGAGCCGGGCCCGCGCACTGATGCCAAAAGCCCCGGCACTGACCGGTGGCGTCAACAGCGCCATCAGCCATGCGCGCAAGGCCGAGCTGGATCAGGCAGAAGCCGCGTTGAAAGCCGCCGAAGCCAAGCCTGCGGCCAAGGTCATCGACCCCGCAGCGCCGAGCACCACCGTGGCGCTGAACCTCGCGGATGTCGAAGACATGCGTCATCAGTTGGATGCCATCGCCACCGACGTGGTGAATTACCAGTGCGATGTCAGCATCCAGGTGCCACGCACCCAGGATTACCCGTGGCTGGCCACATTGCTGACCAAACGGGTGAAGCGAATTGATTCGGGGTATGACCTGAAGATTCACCGGCAGATCCTGAAACACATTCCGGCGCAGGTTGTGCTGATTCCGCGCAAGGCGGACTAAAAGCATCGCAGGCAAGCCAGCTCCCACATTTGAAGGGTGAACACATTCAAGTGTGGGAGCTGGCATGCCTGCGATGACGATCTAACAAAAAACCGATAATTTAAGCCGGAATCGCCTTGGATTTCGGCTCCCGCTCCCAAACCCGATGCTGGGCAATCGCAGCAAAGAACGCCTTGAAGGCCTTGGCATCAGCGCCCACGATCAACCCCGCATCCGCTTCCAGCTTCAGCAAGTCCAGCAACGGTTTCACATCACTGGCCACCGCAATCGCCTTGAGGTGCTTGTACGCTTCCAGTACGTAATGCAACGCCACGCCATCGCCGCTCAACGCCTTCACCGACTCCTTACCGCCCGGGATAAACACCGCGTCGAAGGCAATGGACGGCATGCCTTCCATCGAAGCGTCTACGGGTAGCGTCTTGCCATCGGCAGTGGTCACAGGCGCCGAAGTCGGGCCCAGCAACTTGGCATGGGCACCCTCTGCCTCCAGCGCTGCCTTGAGCGCATCAATTGCCGCACCATCAACGCCGTTAGCCGCCAGAATCGCCACTTTGCGCGTCTTGATATCGCCAGACAGCAAATTCACCTGGCTTAATGCCGGTGATTCCTTCAGCGATGTTTCACGTGCGGGCACTGTGCCTTTGGTCGGCGCAGGCAAGCCCAGGTTCTGCGCCACGCGCTTGGCCAGTTCCAGGTCAATGTTGGCCAGGATCTCGTTGACTTGGCGCGCCCGGATAAACTCGCGCTCAACCTTGCCCAACTCGAAGCTGTAGGCCGCGATGATGTGCTCTTTCTCGTGGTGGCTCATGCTGTTGTAGAACAACGTGGCCTGGGAGAAATGGTCGCCGAACGACTCGCTGCGCTCGCGCACCTTATTGGCATCGACGCGCTCGTAGTAGGACTCGAAACCTCCATCGGCAGGACCGGCAGGCGTTTCTTTCGGCCAGCCACCATCAATCGAGTTCGGCTCGTACGAGGCCCGCCCTTTATCGATCACGGTGCGATGTTGAGCGTCGCGCTGGCCGTTATGGAAAGGCACCACCGGGCGGTTGATCGGAATCTCATGGAAGTTGGGGCCGCCCAACCGACTGATCTGCGTATCCGTGTAGGAAAACAAGCGGCCTTGCAGCAGCGGGTCGTTGGTAAAGTCGATGCCCGGCACGATATGGCCAGGGCAAAACGCGACCTGCTCGACTTCAGCGAAGAAGTTATCCGGGTTACGGTTGAGCACCATCTTGCCCAGCGGCGTGATCGGCACCAGCTCTTCAGGGATAATTTTGGTCGGGTCGAGCAAGTCGAAATCGAACTTGTGTTCGTCTTCTTCCGCCACGATCTGCACACCCAGTTCCCACTCGGGGTAATCGCCGCTCTCAATCGATTCCCATAAGTCACGGCGGTGATAGTCGGTGTCCTTACCGGCCAGCTTTTGCGCCTCGTCCCATACCAGGGAGCAGGTGCCTACTTTTGGGCGCCAGTGAAATTTCACGAAGCTGGATTTACCGTCGGTGTTGATCAAGCGGAAGGTGTGCACACCAAAACCCTGCATGGCGCGCAGGCTTTTTGGAATCGCCCGGTCAGACATGGCCCAGATCACCATGTGCGCCGACTCCGGCTGCAACGACACGAAATCCCAGAAGGTGTCGTGTGCCGAGCCGCCGGTAGGAATCTCGTTGTGCGGCTCAGGTTTTACCGCGTGTACAAAGTCAGGAAACTTGATCGCATCCTGAATGAAAAACACCGGCATGTTGTTGCCCACCAGGTCGAAGTTGCCTTCGTCGGTGAAGAACTTCACGGCAAAACCGCGCACATCGCGCACGGTGTCGCCGGAACCGCGCGGGCCCTGCACCGTGGAAAAACGCGCGAATACCGGCGTTTTATGCTCGGGCGTACGCAGGAAACCGGCCTTGGTCAGCGCCGAATGGTCACCATAGCTCTGGAAATAACCATGGGCGCCGGTACCACGGGCATGCACGATGCGCTCAGGGATACGCTCATGGTCAAAGTGCGTGATCTTTTCACGCATGATGAAGTCTTCCAGCAGCGAAGGGCCACGGGCGCCGACTTTCAGGCTGTTCTGGTTGTCGGAAATCTTCACGCCCTGGTTGGTGCGCAGGGCCTGGCCGGTCGCATCGGAACGGAATTCTTCCAACGCCTGCAATTTGGCGTTGGTATTGCCTCGGTCCAGGGTATCAGTGCCCGCGACTTCACTCTTGGGCGGGGTGGCTGGCTTCTTGGTACTCATCAGTCAAAACTCCTTAGTCAAAGTGGCCAGAGCGGTCCCCGGCTCGTTTGAGCGAAACCCCAGGCACGGCACCCGGGAGATCGAATTGCTTAAGTAGTGACTGACAGGGTTTTGCGCCGTTCCTTTTTTATGACCTTTGGTCTCGTTATTGCCAAATCGCTGGATGGATACGAAATAAATGCTAAGAAACACTAGATGGACAGGCTAAAATGCGCGCCCGGCTAACCGCTGATCCCTTTTCAATGCGCCCCACAAGGTTCGCTACGTGATCGAGTTTCAAAACGTCCATAAAACCTACCGCGTCGCCGGTAAGGATATCCCCGCACTGCACCCCACCAGTCTGCGCGTCGCCAATGGCCAGGTGTTTGGCCTGATTGGCCACTCGGGTGCGGGTAAAAGCACACTGCTGCGCCTGATCAACCGCCTGGAAGAACCCAGCGGCGGGCAGATCACGGTCGACGGTGAAGAAGTCACCGCCCTGGATGCCAACGGCCTGCGTCGCTTCCGCCAGCAGGTCGGGATGATCTTCCAGCACTTCAACCTGCTGGCGTCCAAGACCGTGGCCGACAACGTCGCTCTGCCACTGACGCTTGCCGGTGAATTGTCGCGCAAGGAGATCGACCAGCGTGTGGCTGAGCTGCTTGCTCGCGTCGGCCTGTCGGACCACGCCAGGAAGTACCCGGCGCAGTTGTCCGGCGGTCAGAAACAGCGCGTCGGTATTGCCCGCGCTCTGGCGACCAAGCCAAAGATCCTGCTGTGCGACGAAGCCACCAGCGCCCTCGACCCACAGACCACCGCGTCGGTTTTGCAACTGCTGGCCGAGATCAACCGCGAACTGAACCTGACCATCGTGCTGATCACCCATGAAATGGATGTGATCCGCCGCGTGTGTGACCAGGTCGCAGTAATGGACGCTGGCGTGATCGTCGAGCAAGGTTCGGTCGCCGATGTGTTCCTGCACCCAAAGCATCCGACCACCAAGCGTTTCGTTCAGGAAGCCGAACAGGTTGACGAAGGCGAGCAGCGCGACGACTTCGCCCACGTGCCGGGCCGTATCGTACGCCTGACGTTCCAGGGCGATGCGACCTACGCGCCATTGCTAGGTACCGTCGCTCGCGAAACAGGCGTGGACTACAGCATCCTGGCCGGTCGTATCGACCGCATCAAAGACATCCCTTACGGGCAACTGACCCTCGCCGTCACCGGCGGTGACATGGACGCCGCGTTTGCGCGCTTCACCGCCGCCGACGTTCACATGGAGGTCCTGCGCTGATGGACGTTTTCCTGAGCTTCTTTGCCAATATCGACTGGTCCGAAATCTGGCTCGCCACCGGCGACACCATGACCATGCTGTTCGGCTCGCTGTTCTTCACCGTGCTGTTGGGCCTGCCTCTGGGTGTGCTGCTGTTCCTGACCAGCCCGCGCCAGCTGTTCGAACAAAAAGGCCTGTACGCGCTGCTGTCGCTGATCGTGAATATCCTGCGCTCGCTGCCGTTCATCATCCTGTTGATCGTGATGATTCCGTTCACCGTCCTGATCACCGGTACATCGCTGGGCGTTGCCGGCGCGATCCCGCCGCTGGTCGTAGGTGCTACGCCATTCTTTGCGCGGCTGGTAGAAACGGCCCTGCGCGAAGTCGACCGCGGCATCATCGAAGCCACCCAATCCATGGGTGCAAGCACTCGCCAGATCATCACCAACGCCTTGTTGCCCGAGGCGCGCCCCGGCATTTTCGCGGCGATTACGGTGACTGCGATTACACTGGTTTCCTACACGGCCATGGCCGGTGTAGTCGGTGCTGGTGGCCTGGGTGACCTGGCGATCCGTTTTGGTTACCAGCGCTTCCAGACCGATGTGATGGTAGTCACCGTGGTAATGCTGTTGATCCTGGTGCAAATTCTGCAAACCGTCGGCGACAGGCTGGTGGTGCATTTTTCTCGAAAATAACGGCCATTGCCGGCTCACAGCCGGCAGATGCCCGAACAAGGAGCTTGCTGGATGAAAAAACTACTGGTTGCCTTCGCTGCCGTTGCCGCGTTTTCCGCCCATGCCGAGACGATCAAGGTCGCCGCCTCGCCGGTGCCTCATGCGGAAATCCTCGAATTCGTGAAGCCTGCCCTTGCCAAAGAAGGCGTGGATTTGCAGGTCAAAGTTTTCACCGATTACGTGCAGCCAAACGTGCAAGTGGCTGAAAAACGCCTGGACGCCAACTTCTTCCAGCACCAGCCGTACCTGGATGAGTTCAACAAGGCCAAGGGCACTCACCTGGTGAGCGTTGGCGGCGTGCACCTGGAACCCCTGGGTGCCTACTCCAGCAAGTACAAGAAACTGGCCGACCTGCCTGACGGCGCCAACGTGGTGATCCCTAACGACGCCACCAACGGCGGTCGTGCGCTGTTGCTGCTGGCCAAGAACGGTCTGATCACCCTGAAGGACCCGACCAACATCCTGTCGACCATCAAGGACATCACCGGCAACGATAAAAAACTTAAGTTCCGCGAACTGGAAGCCGCCACCCTGCCACGCGTGCTGACCCAGGTCGACCTGGCGCTGATCAACACCAACTACGCCCTGGAAGCCAAGCTGGACCCATCCAAGGACGCCCTGGTCATCGAAGGCAGCGACTCGCCTTATGTGAACATTCTGGTGACCCGCGAAGACAACAAGGATTCGGACGCAGTGAAGAAGCTGGTTGCAGCTTTGCACACGCCTGAAGTGAAAAAATTCATCGAAGAGAAGTACAAAGGCGCGATCAAGCCGGCGTTCTGATGCCCCGATCTCCAACACACCGGAGATCAAAATGTGGGAGGGGGCTTGCCCCCTCCCACATTTGCTTTGTGTTGCCTGCTACTTGCGCTGTAGCAAGCCTGGTAACTGCGCTACCAGCTTCTGGTTGTTCAACGGCGCACGGATAAACCCACGCTGGGTACCGTCCGGGCCGATCAGCGCCAGGTTGCCGCTGTGGTCCACGGTGTAGTTCGGCTTGCTGGTATCTGCCGGAATGAAGGGGATGCTCACGGCATTCGAAACCTTCTGCACATCCTCAACATTCGCGCCGGTCAGGCCCTGGAATTGCGGGTCGAAGTAACCCAGGTACTGCTTGAGCTGGGCCGGAGTATCGCGGTTCGGATCGACGCTGACCAAAATCACCTGCAACTTATCCACAGCCTCTTTGGGCAGCTCGCTCTTGATCTGGCGCAGCTGGGCGAGGGTGGTCGGGCAGATATCCGGGCAGAAGGTGTAGCCGAAGAACAACAGGCTCCACTTGCCTTTCAATTCATTGGCCAGCACCGGCTGGCCGTCCTGGTTGGTCATGCTCACTGCGGGCAACTGGCGGCTTTGCGGCAGCAGGATGATGCCGGCGTCGATCAGCGCGGTGGGGTCACCCTGGCCTTTGCCCGAGAGCACTTTGTTGACGGTCAGGCCCATGATCAACGCCACCAGGGCCACGAGGATGAAGACGGTTTTTTGAGTTCGAGTCATAGGTTCAACAGTAAGTAGTGGTCTACGAGCAGGGCGATAAACAGCAACAGCAAGTACCAGATAGAGTACTTGAACGTGTTGATCGCCGCGTGCGGCTGGGTGCCACGGTACAGCACCCAGGCCCATTGCAGAAAGCGTGCGCCCAAAACCAGGGCGCAGGCCAGGTAGAGCACGCCACTCATATGGATGACATAGGGCATCAGGCTCACCGCCAGCAAAGCGAAGGTATATAGCAGGATATGCACCTTGGTGTAGTGCTCGCCATGGGTGACCGGCAACATGGGGATGTCGGCCTTGGCGTATTCCTCTTTGCGGTGAATGGCCAGGGCCCAGAAGTGCGGCGGGGTCCAGGCGAAGATAATCAGCACCAACAGCAGCGGCTCGGCACTCACATGCCCGGTGACGGCCACCCAACCCAGCAGCGGCGGTGCTGCCCCGGCGAGGCCACCGATGACGATATTTTGCGGGGTCGCTCGCTTGAGAAAGCCGGTATAGATCACCGCGTACCCGAGCAGCGACGCCAATGTCAGCCAGGCCGCCAGCGGGTTGGTGAACGCCAACAGCAGCGCCAGGCCCGCCACCGCCAGCAACAACGCAAAGGCCAATGCTGCAGCGGGCGATACACGGCCCTCAGCCAGTGGCCGCTTATGGGTGCGCGCCATCAGCGCATCAATCCGCCGATCAACCACATGGTTCACCGCCGCCGCGCCGCCTGCACACAGGGCAATGCCCAGGTTACCGAACACCAGCACCGTCCACGGCACGCCAGCGCGGGTGGCCAGGAACATGCCCACCAGCGAGGTGATCAGCATCAGCACCACCACTTTGGGCTTGGTCAGCTCCAGATAGTCACGCCAGATTGCCCGATCGTGACCTGCGCCGATCAGGGTCGCCATGGCATCTCTCCTTTAAGGGTGATCAGGCCTGATACCTGTTTGCGCGGGACAAACCGCCAACCCAGCGGCAGTGGGTCGCGAACCCGGACCAGGCTCGTGCGGGCGTGGTAATTGACCAGCACCAGGCTCAGCAACAAGGCCGCTCCACCCGCGTTGTGACCCACCGCCACCGGCAGCGGCAGGCCGAACGCCACATTGCTCACACCCAGGCAGATTTGCGCAGACAGGGCGATCAGCAGCAAGCCCGCCAACCGCGTCATGCCCACTGCACGCAGTTGCCAGGCCAACCCCAATAGCACCAAGGTGACCAGTACCGCGCCGATGCGATGGGTCAGGTGGATCGCCGTGCGCGCCTCGCTATCAAGTTGGCCGCCCAGGTAATTGGGGCCGATATGCTGGGTCAGGTGAAAGCCATTGGCAAAATCCGCCGCCGGCCACCACTGGCCGTGGCAGGTCGGCAGGTCGACACAGGCCACGGCCGCGTAGTTGGAACTGACCCAACCGCCCAGCGCGATCTGCCCGATTACCAGTACCAGCCCCGCCGTTGCCCAATATTGCAGGCGCCTGGGCACGATCAGCGCCGGCAGCACGCCGGATAAACGCAGGGTCAGCAAAAACAGCAAGCTCAAGGTCGCAAAACCACCCAACAGGTGCCCGGTGACGACTTGTGGCCACAGCTTCAAGGTCACCGTCCACATGCCAAAGGCCGCCTGGGCGAACACCACCACCAATACAAACAATGGCAGCTTCACCGGATGGCCCGGGTCGCGTCGATGGCTCCACGCACGCGCCGCCAGCAGCGCGATCAGCAGACCCAGGGTGCCGGCGAAGTAGCGATGGGTCATTTCTGCCCAGCCCTTATCGGCCTCTACCGGCGTATCCGGAAAATGCAGTTCGGCGTGGGCCAACTGGGCTGCGCTTTGCGGCACGCTGATAAAGCCGTAGCAACCGGGCCAGTCCGGGCAGCCGAGCCCCGCGTGGGTCAGCCGGGTATAGGCGCCGAGCAGCACGACGATCAGCGCCAGCAAGGTGGCAAACAGCGCGAGGCGAAATCCAGGCTTGGCCATGACGGTGCCCCTATCCGATGTTCGACAGTTTCAGCAGCAGGCGCAGGTCGTTGAGCAAGTCCTTGCCCTTGACCTTGGCGTCGTAGCGCAGCACCAGGTTGCCGTGGGGGTCGACGATCCACAGTTGAGCCTCGCCGGGCGCCGCGGCGTTCCTGGCAAAGGTCGACACATCCAGCGGGTAGCGCTGCAGTTGTGGGTATTCAGCCTTGAGCTTGGCCTCGTAGTCGGTGCTCAGCGGTTGCGCAGCCGCCAGGGCATGATTGGCGCGGGACGCATCACGGCCAAGGCTGATTTGCAGCTGGCGCGCCAGGTACACCAGTTGTTGGCAATCGGCGGCGCAGGCGGTGGGTGCAGTGACCAACAGTTGCCACCGACCTTCGCCGGCCTGCACGCCGATATCGGCACGGGTCTGGCCGTTGCCGATCAGTTCACCGTGATAGCTGCGGCTGTCCGGCACCCAGAACTGCAACTTGTACATGAAGGTGGCCAGCGCCATCGGACCGATCACCATCATGAGGATCAAAATCAGCTGCCAGCGCCCTTTGCGCCGGTCCGGCGTTTCAGACGTGCTGGGTGGATTCATGGCCGCTCCCATGGGGCTTCTCCTTTTTGTTGTGCCATCCGAGGTAGAGGTAAAGCACCAGCAACGCCAGTGCCATGGCGAACCACTGCACGGCGTAGGCCAAGTGTTTTTCCGGGCCCATGGCAACGATTGGCCAGGTGGTTTCGTACGTACCGGGGCCCGCTTCGGCACGTAGTTCGTAGGCAAAGCCGCTGCGCCCCAGCTCGCTCCACAGCGCGGCGGGATGCAGTGCAGTGAGCAAGCGTGGCCATTGCGCGCTGGCAGGGTCGGGATGCAGCTGGAAGGTCTCGCCGGGGGCGACGTACACCCACGCGTCGAGATTCAATGCCTGCTCAGGCGTGGAGAAGGCCGGCGGCGTGCGCCGGTCCGGCCACGGCAACCAGCCACGATTAAGCAGTAGCCACAGGCCGCTGGCCTGGTCCTGAAAGGGTTGCAGCAGCTCGACACCCGCCTTGCCGTCACGCATACGGTTATCCAGCAATACGCTGTGCGCAGCGTCTAATTGCCCGCGAAGATGGACGCGGCGAAAGGCAGGGTCGGCCATATCATTGAGCTGCGCGCTGCTGATCGGCTCGGCAGCGCGGCGCTCGGCATAACGCTCCACCAGCAGCTGTTTTTCATGCCCACGGGACAGTTGCCAGAACCCCAGGCTCACCATGAGCGGCAGCAACACCAGCACCACCAGCGTCGGCGCGATACCTGGACGAAAGCGCTGCATGGCACTGGCTATACTGGATCTCATCGCCCCTCCCTCTGTAGCCCTGGAGCCAGACCATGCTCAAAGCAGCCATTGCCATGATGCTGATCGCGACTGTCGTGAGCCTGTTCAGTGGCCTGTTCTTCCTGGTCAAGGACGAGGGCAACTCCAACCGCCTCGTCACTGCCTTGACCGTGCGTGTGGTACTGGCCGTGATCACCGTGGGCTTGATCGCCTGGGGCTTTTTCAGCGGCCAACTGGTCTCTCATGCGCCTTGGTAATCCGCCTCACAGCACATAAACAAAGAAAAACAACCCGATCCACACCACGTCCACAAAGTGCCAATACCAACTGGCCGCCTCGAAGCCGAACTGGTGCTCGGCGTTGAAATGCCCACGCAGGATGCGCATCAGCATCACGAATAAAATGATGGTGCCGATGGTTACGTGGGCGCCGTGAAAGCCCGTTAGCATGAAGAACGTGGCGCCGTATACCCCTGAACCCAGAGTCAGGCCCAGTTCTTTATAGGCGTGGATGTACTCCTCGGCCTGGAACCCGAGAAACGCCAGGCCCAGCAGCACGGTGATCGCCAGCCAGATCTTCAGCGCACCCCGATGGCCTTTACGCAGGGCATGGTGGGCGATGGTGATGGTCACGCTGGAACTCACCAGCAGGATGGTATTCACCAACGGCAGGCCCCACGGGCTGATGGTGCCTTCAGGCGCAGGATAGAGCTTGGGGTCAGGGTTATTGAGCAAGGGCCAGGCGAACTCGAAGTTCGGCCACAGCATATGCGCAACGCCTTTAGAGCCCTCACCTGCCAGCCACGGCGCCGACATGTGCCGCACATAAAACAGTGCACCGAAGAACGCGATAAAGAACATCACCTCCGAAAAGATGAACCAGGTCATGCCCCAGCGAAACGAGCGGTCCATTTGCGCGCTGTACAGCCCGTCGCGACTTTCCTTGATCACAGCACCGAACCAGCCAAACAGCATGTAGGCCAATAACAGACCGCCGACGAAAAAGATCCACGGCCCGTGGGATTCGGGGCGCGCAGCCTTCAAGTCGTTGAACCACACCGCCAGGCCGTACACGGTGACCAGCAGGCCAATCGTGGCAATTATCGGCCATTTGCTTTGCGCTGGTACGTAGTACGTATCATGAGTCGACATGTATTCGCTCTCCTGATTGAGGGGGCAAACAGTAGCTAGCCCCCGGTCCTCGCGGCCACCGGCGGTTGGCGCGCAGTGATATCGAACAGCGTGTACGCCAGGGTCAAATGCTTCACATCCTTGGGCATCGCCCGATCGACGATAAAACGCACCGGCATCTCGATACGCTCACCCGGCTGAAGCACTTGCTGGGTGAAGCAAAAGCATTCGGTCTTGTGGAAATACATGGCCGCTTCGGCCGGGGAAATACTCGGGATCGCCTGGGCGGTCATCGGCTTATTGGTGGGGTTGTAAGCCACGAACAGCATCTCGTTGACCGCCCCCGGGTTGACCACAATCTCATCGGCCTTGGAATGAAATTCCCAGACCATGTCGATGGCGTTGGTGGACAGAAACTGCACCCGAACCTGACGTGAGGGGTCGACCATTTGCTCGCCCTCGTACTGCCCGGCGGTCTTGCCATTGATGCCGAAGGCCTTGCACATCACGTCGTAGATCGGCACCAGCGCGAAGCCGAAGGCGAACATCGCCAGTACCAGGATCAGCAGGCGGGTGACCAGGCGTTTGATCGGTACGGACTCAGCCATGACACTCACCCAAGGCTGGTGCGCCCCTCCCACATGGACCGCGTTCGCAACACACAGAGGTATTCATTTGACCTCCGGCGGTGTGGTGAAGGTGTGATACGGCGCGGGCGAGGGCACGCTCCATTCCAGGCCCTCGGCGCCATCCCAGGGCTTGGCCGGTGCCGGCGTACCCCCACGGATGCACTTGATGACAATGAACAGGAAGAAGATCTGTGTGGCGCCGAACATAAAGGCACCAATGGACGAAACCATGTTGAAGTCGGCGAATTGCAGGTTGTAGTCCGGCACCCGCCGCGGCATACCCGCCAGCCCTACAAAGTGCATGGGGAAGAACGCCATGTTCATGCCCACGAAAGACAGCCAGAAATGCAACTTGCCCAGGGTTTCGTCGTACATGTGGCCAGTCCATTTCGGCAGCCAGTAGTAGGCCGAAGCGAAGATCCCGAAGATCGCGCCGGGCACCAGTACGTAATGGAAGTGCGCCACCACAAAGTAGGTGTCGTGGTACTGGAAGTCCGCCGGGGCAATCGCCAGCATCAGCCCGGAGAAGCCGCCAATGGTGAACAGGATCACGAAGGCCACCGCAAACAGCATCGGCGTCTCGAACGTCAGCGAGCCCTGCCACATGGTGCTGACCCAGTTGAATACCTTCACCCCCGTGGGCACGGCGATCAGCAGGGTGGCATACATGAAGAACAACTCACCCACCAGCGGAATGCCCACCACGAACATGTGGTGCGCCCAGACGATAAACGACAGGAACGCGATGCTCGCCGTGGCGTAGACCATCGAGGTGTAGCCAAACAGCGGCTTGCGCGAGAAGGTCGGGATGATCGAGCTGACGGCGCCAAACGCCGGCAGAATCATGATGTACACCTCGGGATGGCCAAAG
Organism: Pseudomonas synxantha BG33R; assembly: GCF_000263715.2. Lineage (NCBI taxonomy): Bacteria > Pseudomonadati > Pseudomonadota > Gammaproteobacteria > Pseudomonadales > Pseudomonadaceae > Pseudomonas > Pseudomonas synxantha. The sequence goes on along the minus strand of NZ_CM001514.1, from coordinate 87,125 downwards.
AACCAGAACACATGCTGGAACAGCACCGGATCACCGCCACCGGCCGCGCTGAAGAAGCTGGTACCGAAGTGGATATCCATCAGCATCATGGTCACGCAGCCCGCCAGCACCGGCATCACCGCGATCAGCAGGAACGCAGTGATCAGCCAGGTCCACACGAACAAGGGCATTTTCATCAAGGTCATGCCGGGGGCACGCAGATTGAGGATGGTGGCGACCACGTTGATCGCGCCCATGATCGAACTGATGCCCATCAGGTGGATGGCAAAGATAAAGAACGTCACGCTTTCCGGCGCATAGGTGGTGGAAAGCGGCGCATAGAAAGTCCAACCGAAGTTCGGCCCGCCACCGGGGCTGAACAAGGTGGAAACCAGCAGCAGGAACGCCGCCGGCAGCAGCCAGAAGCTGAAATTGTTCATGCGCGGCAGGGCCATGTCCGGCGCGCCGATCATCAGCGGGATCATCCAGTTGGCCAGCCCGACGAAGGCCGGCATCACCGCGCCGAACACCATGATCAAGCCGTGCATGGTGGTCATCTGGTTGAAAAACGCCGGTTGCACGATCTGCAGACCCGGCTGAAACAGCTCGGCGCGGATCACCATGGCAAACGAGCCACCGAGCAGGAACATGGTGAAGGCAAACCACAGGTACATCGTGCCGATGTCTTTGTGGTTGGTGGTCAGCACCCAGCGCATCAAGCCTTTGGCGGGGCCGTGGGCATGGTCGGCATGACCGTGGTCAATCACAGTGCTCATGGCCGTTCTCCTGCAAGCGAGTGAGCGGGGCGATTCAGGGTATTGGCGTTGAAAGTAGTCATTTGCTTTCGGCCTGTTTCAAAGCCAGCACGTCTTTGGGCGTGACCATGTCGCCTTTGTTATTGCCCCAGGCGTTACGCTCGTAAGTCACCACGGCGGCGATATCCACTTCCGAGAGTTGTTTGCCGAAGGCTGCCATCGCGGTGCCGGGCTTACCGTGGAAGACGATGCCCAGGTGATCGGCGGCGGGGCCGGTAGCGATTTTCGAGCCCTTGAGCGCCGGGAACATCGGCGGCAAACCTTGGCCCTCAGCCTGGTGACAGGCAACACAGGTGGTGTGATAGACCTTGTCGCCACGGGCCACCAGTTCGTCCAGCGTCCACTCTTTGGAGGTCAACTCCTTGAGCTTGGCCGCTTCTTCCTTGCGCTCGCCGAGCCAGGTGTCGTAGTCGGCCCTGGACTTGACCTCGACCACGATGGGCATGAAGCCGTGGTCCTTGCCGCAAAGCTCGGCGCACTGGCCGCGGTAGATGCCGGGTTTCTCGACACGGGTCCAGGCCTCGTTGACGAAGCCCGGGATGGCATCGCGCTTGACCGCAAAGGCCGGCACCCACCAGGAGTGGATCACGTCGGCGGCGGTCACCAGAAAGCGCACCTTGGCACCCACCGGCAACACCAGCGGCTGGTCGACTTCCAACAGGTAATGTTCGCCCTTGGTGGCCTGGTTATGAATCTGCTCGGCGGGCGTGGCCAGGTTGCTGAAGAACTCCACATCCTGGCCCAGGTATTTGTAGTGCCACTTCCACTGGTAGCCGGTGACCTGGATATCGATATCCGACTCACTGCTGTCGTAGATGTTGATCAGGGTCTTGGTCGCCGGAATCGCCATGGCCACCAGGATCAGCAGAGGCACGACCGTCCAGAGAATTTCCACCGTGGTGCTCTCGTGGAACTTGGCCGCGACCTGGCCCGTGGATCGCCGGTGCAAAATCATCGACCAGAACATCGCGCCAAACACGACGATGCCGATCACCACACAGATCCAGAAAATGGTCATGTGCAGGTCAAACACGGCGTGACTGACTTCAGTAGCCCCTGGCGCCATATTCGTTGTCCAGGCGGCGTGCGCCTGGCCGAATACCGACCACAACAGGAGGCCCATCCATACGTGTGGATGTCGCGTCATTGCGGGTTCCCCTTTATGTTTCTTGTTATCCCGCCGGTTTGCACCTGCGGCCAAGGGAGCGGCTTCCATACTGCTTACAACCGCCAAGCCTTGCCTGCGCCATGCAGTTGGGCGTCATCAGCTAATTGCGTACAAAATCGAGTATAGACAGCCCTAGCAACCCCGCAATGTGTGGGGGCAAATGAATAGAAACAGACAGACGGACCCCGTAAAATGGGCGGCGGAATCGTTTATCCGACGAACGATGGCATTTCGATATAACGCCTGCGTATAACCATGAAATAATTATGACAAATGCGTCTTAGGCGCTCGTATAAACGAACTACCTTATCCTCTCCCTTTTCCTACGCCTGTTTCACTGGAGCCTTCATGAACACCGCCGCATTGCGCGAGCAGATTTCCCGTGCCCATCAACACGAAGCCAGCACCGGCCAACTTGCCACTCAGTTGGGACAACAATTGCCGCACCTGCACTCGGCCATTTCCCTGGCTGACGGTGATCGCAACATCGTTATGACGCGCTTTGTCACCGCTTACATCGACCTGGTTCCCGATTTGCTGGACGCGGCCAATGACGTGGCCCGCGAGGCCGGAATTGAAAGCCAGATCAAGCCGGTGCTGAAAATCGCCGAACACTTCTTCCTGCAACCCCCCGCGATCCTGGCCGGCCACGAAGGTCTGGACGGCCTGCTGGACGAAGCTTACCTGGCCCATCGCTTGGTGGAGGAGGTCAACGATCTGTATATCAAGCATTTCGGCCAGCCGTTGATTCCGGCGGATACCACCGTGGCCAACGTGATTGCCCATCAATTGATCGGCGAAACATTCGCCAACCAATTGGATGAAGCCGTACACCATGCGGTGGATGAAATGCTCAACGAAGACAGCTTTGCGCTGGAGTCGGTCGAGGCCTATCGCGAACAGCTCAAAAGCCCGGAAACCGAAGCGGCGTGGAAGCGCTGGCCATGCCTGTCACGCCAGCTTGGGGTTGAGCTGACGCTGGATCAGATGGCGTAAATTTCAGATCCGATAAAGATCCAATGTGGGAGCCGGGCTTGCCCGCGATGGTGGTGGGTCAGTCAGCTAATTTGTTGGCTGACACTACGCCATCGCGGGCAAGCCCGGCTCCCACAATTTTTTGGCGCTCAGACAGGCGCTGATCCTATCCCCACCGTCGTACGCACCCGGCCTTCCAGCCGGCGCTTCAATCCCCGTGCCTCGATCACCAGCGTCGAGCCCTTGGCCGCATTGGCCCGTCCCCACTCCTCCAGCAACTCCAGACAAGAGTGGTCGATGTAACTCAAGTTACTCAGCGGAACATGCAACGTGGTCCCCGCAGGCACCGCCGACAGCACCTGAGTCAGCGCCGGCACTTTCAGAAAGGTCGCCGCACCCGTCAAGCGCAGCTCCATCTCCCCCTCTTGAGGCAGGTCGATCAAGCTGACTTTCAGCCGCGAAGCCTTGAAGGCCAGTTTGAGCAGCGTAAGTCCGAAGCCCACCAGCACACCGGTCAGCAAGTCGGTGAAGATGATCGCCAGTGCCGTGGCCGCATAGGTGAACATCGGCATCCGCCCGTAACGCCCCAGCGCCTTGAACGCCTTGACGTCCACCAGCTTGATCCCGGTGTACACCAGCACACCCGCCAGGCTCGCGACCGGAATGCTTTGCAGCACGCTCGACAGCAAGAGCACGAAACCGAGCAACCACAGGCCATGGAACATCGCCGACAACCGAGTGGTGGCCCCGGCCTGGACGTTGGCCGAGCTGCGCACGATCACGCCGGTCATCGGCAGGGCACCCACCAGGCCGCAGAGCATGTTGCCGACACCTTGGGCAGACAATTCCTTATCGAAATCGGAACGCTGGCCGCTGTGCATACGATCCACCGCTGCGGCAGACAGCAGGGTTTCGGCGCTGGCGATAAACGCTACGGCGAAAGCTGCGATCAATAGCTGTGGGTCGGCTAGGTTGAGCAGATCGCTGGGGCGCAGCCAGTCAATGGCATCCGCGAGATTTTCCGGGACCTCCACGCGCTTGACCTGCAGGGCCAGCACCAGGCTGGTGACGGTCGCCAGCCCCACCCCCAGCAGGGCGCCCGGCACAAAACGCAATTGCCGCGGGCGGAATTTGTCCCACAGGTACATGACCAACATGGTCGACAGACCGAGCAGGCCGGCCTGCCACCCGAGCCCGCCACCCAGGGTCGGAAGCGCTTCAGCCACCGCCGCCGGGAAGCCTGCCAGGTTATCCAGCCCGGATGGCTTGGGCGCCCCATCGAGCATCACATGGATCTGCGAAAGCACAATCAACACGCCGATCCCCGCCAACATGCCGTAGACAACCGCCGGCGCGGTGACACGAAACCAGCAACCCAGGCGCAAGCGCCCGGCCACCAGCTGCAGGAAGCCGGCCAGCAGCAGGATCGGCCCCAGCATCATCATGCCGTGTTGGCGCACCAGTTCGAACACCAGTACCGCCAAACCAGCCGCCGGGCCGCTGACTTGCAGCGGCGACCCAGCCAACCAGCCCACCACCAGGCCACCGATGATCCCGGTGATCAGCCCCTTGGCCGGCGGCATACCGGATGCGATCGCAATGCCCATGCACAGCGGCAAGGCAACCAGAAAAACAACCACCGAGGCGAGCAGCTCTCGTGGCAAAACAGCTTTCAATTGAGCAGCACGCATGATGACTCTCCCGAGGCATTCGCCGGGCGCGGTAAAGCCTGGCTGCGTCCATGGCAGCCACCGCGTTACCCGGCAGGGAAGTGTTTTAGAAGCGCGCTTTAGGCGTCGCTGAAGGGATCGGCTCGGTGCCGTTCAGCGGTCGGAACGCCGCTTTGTCCGCATCGTAGGCCCGAATTTCGCTGGTCTCGATGTTGTAGATCCAGCCATGGATAAACAAATGACCATTGGCCATGCGCGAAGCCACGGAAGGGTGGGTGCGCAAATGTTGCAGTTGGGCGATAACGTTTTCTTCGGTCAGCACCGCCATGCTCTCGCCTTCGTTGGCGCAGTCGCAGTTGTCATGGACCATGGTCTTGGCGACCTCGGCGTGACGCAGCCATGCCTTGACCGTCGGCATCTTTTCCAGGCTGTCTGGGTTGAGTACCGCGCGCATCGCGCCGCAGTCGGAGTGCCCACACACAATGATGTGCTGTACGCCAAGGGCAAGCACCGCATACTCGATGGCCGTGGAGACGCCACCGTTCATTTGGCCGTAGGGAGGCACCACGTTACCGACGTTACGGGTCACGAACAGGTCGCCCGGGGAGCTTTGGGTAATCAGCTCGGGCACGATGCGCGAGTCGGCGCAGGTAATGAACATTGCCCGCGGGCTCTGGGCCGTGGCAAGTTTCTTGAAGAGTTCTTCCTGCTGGGGGAAGACGTCGTGATGGAAATGCAAAAAACCGTCAACGATGTGTTGCAGCGCTGCATCGGCGGACTCCGCCACAGGGGCTGAAGCCGACGCAGCCAACGGCTGTTTATCCTTGTCACTCATGATTCATCCTCTTGATCAATGCAGGGGAGGGTTCAGGTCAGTTCGACGCCAGGGCACTGAAATAGTTGTAAAAACCACCGCAGACCAGGGCACCGACTCGTCAGTCACTCGCTGAACAAGGTAACCGCTGAAACTTAACTCAAACTGAATGAAACGCTCTAGATCGCGGGTTTCATTGATGTCAAAAGGCGACTATTCCTACGGTAAATTCACCGCCATCTTCTTCAGTTTACAACAATGCCATCTGTCTGCCCGGGGGGCAGAATGCGGTGCAATCCAGGTTGAATCCTTCGCGTCGATTCAGCCCCAAACGCTTGATCGCCTTGCTGAAGCGTTGAGCCAGCAAATCGGCAAAGGGCCCTTCACCCCGCATGCGCACACCGAAGCGGCTGTCATACACCTCACCGCCGCGTACCTGACGCACCAGGCTCATCACATGAGCCGCACGCTGCGGGTAGTGTGCCGCCAGCCACTCCTCGAACAGCGGCGCCACTTCCAACGGCAGGCGCAGCATCATGTACGCCGCGCTTTGCGCACCGGCCGCATGAGCCTCGGCCAGCAGGCTTTCCAGCTCACTGTCGTTGATCATCGGAATCATCGGTGAGCACAGCACACCCACCGCAATACCTGCGTCGCGCATCACCCGAATGGCCCGCAACCGCGCCTTGGGCGCCGCCGTGCGTGGCTCCAGGATGCGCTTGAGCTCGTCATCCAGGCTGGTGAGGCTGATCATCACCGCCACCAGGCGCTGACGGGCCAACTCGGTGAGCAGGTCCAGATCACGCAGGATCAGCGAGCCCTTGGTGATGATCGTCACCGGGTGACGGTAGCGTAGCAGCACTTCAAGGGTTTGCCGCGTGATCCTGTATTCGCGTTCGATAGGCTGGTACGGATCGGTGTTAGAGCCCAGGTTGATCGGCGCGCACACATAGCCAGGCTTGGACAGCTGCTGCTCCAGCACATCGGCCGCATTGCTCTTGGCAATCAGCCGGGTCTCGAAGTCGAGCCCCGGGGACATGTCCCAATAGGCATGGCTGGGCCGCGCGTAACAATAGATGCACCCATGCTCACAACCACGGTAAGGGTTGATCGAGCGATCAAACGGCAAGTCCGGCGAGTTGTTGCGGGTGATGATGGTCTTGGCCGTTTCGATACGCACTTCGGTGCCTTGAGTGGGCGGCACTTCCTTGTACCAGCCATCGTCCTCGGCCACGCTGAGCGTAGGTGCAAACCGGTTGTGCAGGTTGGTGGCCGTACCCCGACCCCGGGGCGGCAGCGCAGTAGTCATGAAAACGCCTCGATACTGTTTTTATATACAGTATCGAGGCGCGGGGTTGCTGACCAGTGCCGTTGGGCGGCTAGAGTGGGATCAGTGCTTTTGCGTCACCTGCCCCAGATCATCACCCGACGTAGTGCGCATATCGCTTTTGCGCAGGCCTGCCACATCGCTGGCGTTTACCGGCGCACCTTGGTTACCCCAGCTGCCACGGATAAAACTGACCACATCGGCTACTTCCTGGTCCGACAGGCGCCAGGCGAACGCCGGCATGGTGAAGGTGGACGGCGCGGTATGCGTCGCCGGCAAGGTACCGCCGTTCAACACAATGTTGATCAACGACGTGGCGTCCGCCGTCTGCACTACAGGGTTACCCGCCAACGCCGGGAACACCCGCGTATAGCCATGACCATCGGTGCGGTGGCAGGCCGCGCAGTTGTCGATATACACCGAGGCGCCCGGTTTGCTGTCATCACCTTTCCAAAGCGCCTCGGCCACCTGCTTGTCGTACTGGTGCGGCTGATCCTTGGGGTCCACCGCCGGCAGGCTCTTGAGGTAACGGGCGATAGCGGTCAAGTCATCTTCTGACATGTACTGCATGCTGTGGACGACAACATCGCTCATACCACCGAACACCGCACTGCGGTCACTGCGACCGGTCTTGAGAAACTGCACCAGTTGCTCTTCGCTCCAGCTGCCGAGGCCGTCCTTGTGGTCGCCACGCAGGCTTTTCGCAATCCAGCCCTCCAACGGCGCGCTGCCGGACAGGAAGTCGTTGCCGTCAGTGGCGCTCAGGGCTTTTTCCTGCATGGTCAGGGCACGCGGCGTATGGCAGGCGCCGCAGTGTCCCAGGCCTTCCACCAAATACGCGCCACGGCTGATCACCGGATCCGCTGCGGCTGGTGACGGTTGCGCCTCGACCGCCGGCGCAAACATCCAGCGCCACGCGGCCAACGGCCAACGCATACTCAAAGGCCAGGGGATATCGCTGTCCTTGTTCTCTTGGACGACCGGCTCGACGCCCTTCATGAAGTACGCATACAGCGCTTGCATATCGCTATCGCTGACACGCGCGTAGGACGGATAGGGCATCGCCGGGTAAAGCGTACTGCCGTTCTTGGCGACGCCATGGCGCACAGCCTTGTCGAAGTCTTCGAAGCTGTAGTCGCCCAGGCCGGTCTTGTCTGGGGTGATGTTGGTGGAATAGATCACGCCGATGGGCGTTTCCATCGGCAGGCCACCGGCGAAGGGTTTGCCGCCTTTGGCGGTGTGGCAAGCCACGCAGTCGCCGGCACGTGCCAGGTATTCACCCTGCTTGATCAAGTCAGATTCCGCAGCGCTCACCGAGCAGCTGCTGAAGAGCGCCAGGGAGGCGATAACGAGTGCTTTCATGGTCATCGCTCCTTATGCCTGAACCAGTGGGCCGGGGTTTTTCAGGTACTGCTCGCGGATTGCTCGAGCTGACCAATAGGTCAAAGCTGCCACCAGGCCGGTAGGGTTATAGCCCAAGCCCTGTGGGAAAGCAGACGCGCCCGGGACGAACACGTTGTGCACATCCCAACACTGCAGGTAGCGGTTCAACGCACTGGTTTTCGGGTCGGTGCCCATGATGGCGCCACCGTTGAGGTGGGTGGTCTGGTAAGAGGCGGTATTGAAGTGATCACCGACTTTTTTACCCAACACGGCGATGGCCTTGGGGTTCATCGCCTGTGCGACCTTGCCCATTTTCTCGACCATGAAGCGGTTCATCTTGATGTCGTTTTCCTGCCAGTCGAAGGTCATGCGCAGCAGCGGCAGGCCGTAGGCATCGCGGTAAACCGGATCCAGATCCAGGTAGTTACTCCGGTAGGATTGATGGGCACCGTGGGCATCCATCGACACCTGGTGGGTGTAGTAATCGGCGGTGGCACGCTTCCAGGCGCTGCCCCAGGCCGGCGTGCCCGGCGGGTTGGAAGTACCGGCAATCGGCCGGCTGCCCGCCTGGTTGACCCACATCGGCGAGCCCCCCACGAAGCCGTGGGGGCCGTGGTCGAAGTTGTCGGCGTTGAAGTCGTCGATGGCCACGCCATTGCCGCCCGCGCCAATGAAGTTGTTGGTGTGGGTGTCCTTATCAAAGAACGCCTTGATGGTGCCCATGTTCTGGTAGGCGAAGTTGCGGCCCACCACGCCCTCATTGGTAATCGGGTCGTAGGGTTTGCCGATGCCCGACAACAACATCAGACGCACGTTGTGGAACTGGAACGCGCCGAGAATCACCAGGTCTGCCGGCTGTTCGCATTCGCGGCCCTGGGCATCGATATAGGTCACGCCGGTGGCTTTTTTCTTGGTGCTGTCGAGGTTGACCTTGAGTACGTGGGAATTGGGCCGCAACTCGAAGTTGGGCACCTGGCGCAGGGCCGGCAGGATGTTCACGTTCGGCGACGCTTTGGAATACATGTAGCACACGTAGCCACTGCAAAAGCCGCAGAAATTGCACGGCCCCATCTGCGCGCCGTAGGGGTTGGTGTATGGCCCCGACGTATTGGCCGAAGGCAGGTTGTAAGGCTTGTAACCCACCTCCGTCGCTGCTTTCTGAAACAGTTGTGCGGAGACCGTATTCTTCTGCGCCTCCAACGGGAACGGGTTGGAGCGATCCGGCGCGTAAGGGTTGCCCCCACGGCCTTCGCCTACCAACTGGCCCTTGACCGTCCAGGCCTGCCCGGAGGTACCGAAGACTTTTTCCGCATAGTCGAAAAACGGCTCCAGCTCTTCATAGCTGACGCCGAAATCCTGGATGGTCATGTCCTTGGGAATGAAGTTCTTCCCGTAGCGTTCCTCGTAATGGCTGCGCATACGCAACTCGATCGGATCGACACGAAAATGCACGCCCGACCAGTGCAGCCCCGCACCGCCCACGCCATTACCCGGCAGGAACGCACCGAGTTGACGGTTGGGCAAGGCCACATCATTCACACTATGGCGAATGGTTACTGTCTCTTTGGAAATGTCCTGGAACAGCTTCTTACGCACGCTGTAGGTCAATTCGTCGATGACCTGGGGATAGTTGCCGTCCGGATAAGTGTCCTGCATCGGGCCGCGCTCCAGCGCTACCACGTTGAGGCCTGCTTCCGTCAGCTCCTTGGCCATGATCGCGCCGGTCCAGCCGAAGCCTACAATCACTGCATCCACTTTCTTCATGATGGTCGCCACGTTTATGCCCTCTCGCCGCGAATGGAAACAGCCGGGAAGGGGTATTGCTCGTTGCGTTCCACCCAATCCATGAAGTCGGCGCGGGCGCCGGGGAAGCCGATCATGGTCCAGCCGACCATGCCTTTATTGCCGCCATGGATCGGGTCGCAGAAGAAACCTTCCTTGGTGTTTTGCAGCAACAGGTTAAAGAACATCTTTGGCGGCACGGCGTCGAAATGCGCGGCAACTTCGCTGCCGCCAGCCTCCAGACGGCGCAACATATCGTCTCGGGTAGCGCTGTCTTGCGCAGCAAAAGCCTTGCCGTTGAACGCTTTCGACCAAGCGTCCGTTGCGGCGATACCCAGGCGATAGATTTCCTTGGGTACCAATTTGCTCTGCCAGCCCATTTCCGGCGGCGCATCGGCGTTGAAGGGACCTTGCATGAACCACAGGGCGCCGCTGGCGTAGGGCGTGCTCATCTGACGGTCGATGTATTCCGGCGCGCCAGCTTCCAGTGCGCCAGGGCCTTGGGCATCAGCCGGAATCAAGCGCTCGACGGCGGCGTTGATGAACGCCCATTCCTCGGCCGTGAAATAGCTCGGCTCATAGGCTTTATCGCTCGTCGCAGGTTTGGCCGGCGCCGCTTGGGCAGGCTCCGGCGTGGCCATCAGCATCGAACCACCCAGGCCGGTGCTGGCAACCGTGACCACCGGGATCAAGGTCAAGGATTTGCGTAGAAAGTCACGCCGGGGGTTGTCTTGATCTTGATCAGACATGGGTACACCTCATCATGTGGTCACGGGTTTATCCGCCGCTTCTGGGAGCAGCGTGAAGGCTTGCCAAGCAATGGGATCCAAAAACATAGAACACATTGGCAAACAATAGTTACAAATGATAGCAGGCTAAGAATTGAGAAGAGTCGATTCAGCGAGAAAAACACCGGATCAGATCGGATGAATCACAATTCTTTGACGAAGACCTCACGCGACATTGACCGCCCTTAAGTGACTCTGCGGCCCATCAGCCACTTCCTTATTCGGTCACACTGTCCATGTTCAACACACGATTACTGCCTATCCTCGGCTTGGCGGTCATGGCCCTGTTCAACACACTTCAAGCCCAGGCCGATGACGCGGTCTCGATCCGCTCACCGGAATGGGCCCAACCAGTGGGTGACCAATACAACCTGCATCAAATGACACCCACGCTCTATCGCAGTGCATTGCCAGACGGTGATGCGCTGCCCATTTTGGAAAAACTCAAAATCGCTACCGTCATCAACTTTTTGCCGGAATCTGATGCGCAGTGGCTTAAATCATCTGATATCAAACAGGTGCAGTTGAGCTATCGCACCAACCATGTCGACGATTCCGACGTGTTGGCGGCGATCAGAGCGATTCAGACAGCAGAAGCAGATGGCCCGGTGTTGATGCACTGCAAGCACGGCGCCGACCGGACCGGCCTGATGGCAGCGATGTATCGAGTGGTGGTTCAGGGATGGAGCAAGGAGGACGCGCTGAACGAGATGACCTTGGGTGGTTTCGGCAGCAGCAATGGCTTCAAGGACGTGGTTCGCTACATGATGAAAGCCGATGTCGACAAGTTGCGTACAGCTTTGGCGAATGGCGATTGCAGCACCAGTGCGTTCGCGTTGTGCTCAATGAAAGACTGGGTCACCACGACGGGTAAGGAAGAGAAAAAACTGTAGGAGCGAGCTTGCTCCTACAGTGAGTCAGGTTTTAGTCTTTTTTGAGCTTCGGGTTAGGAAAGAATTGCACCGCCTGCACTTTCGGATCCGCCGGCGCTTTCAACGCAGACGTATTGACCCGCGTGCCCAGCTCCTTGGGCACCGACAAGCCTTGATCATTCAGCGTATCGGTATACCCGCAGGCCACGCATTCGCGGTGCGGCACGTTGTCTTCGGTCCACATCTTCAATTTGTCCGGCTCACTGCACGCCGGGCAGACCGCCCCGGCGATAAATTGCTTTTTGGTAATCACAGGCGCTTCACTCATGCTGCCGCGTCCTCACTCAGGCCGCTGTGGCGCAAGAGTGCGTCAATCGACGGCGCCCGTCCGCGGAAGTCGACGAACAGCACCATCGGCGCCTGGGAACCGCCACGCGCCAGGATCGCTTCGCGAAACGCACGCCCGGTCTGGGCATTGAGCACACCGTCTTCTTCGAACTTGGAGAAGGCGTCGGCCGAGAGCACTTCGGCCCATTTGTAGCTGTAGTAACCCGCCGCATAACCACCGGCGAAGATGTGCGCGAAGCTGTTGGGGAAGCGGTTGTAGGCCGGCGGACGCATCACCGAGACTTCATCGCGTACACCTTCAAGCACCTGCGCCACGCTGCGGCCATCGCCATGAGTGGCGTGCAGCTCAAAGTCGAACAACGAGAACTCGAGCTGACGCACCATCATCAGGCCGGACTGGAAATTCTTCGCCGCGAGCATTTTTTCCAGCAGGTCCTGGGGCAATGGCTCGCCCGTTTCGTAGTGGCCGGAGATCAGCGCCAGACCCTCGGGCTCCCAGCACCAGTTCTCCATGAATTGGCTCGGCAATTCCACCGCGTCCCACGCCACGCCGTTGATCCCGGATACACCGGCGTGCTCGACGCGAGTCAGCAGGTGATGCAGGCCGTGGCCGAATTCGTGGAACAGGGTGGTGACTTCATCGTGGGTCAGCAGCGCAGGCTTGCCGCTGTCGGCTGGCGTGAAGTTGCACACCAGGTTGGCGACCGGGCTTTGCAGCACACCATCGACGGTGCGACGACGATCGCGGGCACCGTCCATCCAGGCACCGCCACGCTTGTTGGCGCGGGCATACAGGTCGAAGAAGAAGCGCCCGACATGCTCGCCATTTTCTTTGATTTCAAACAGGCGAACGTCCGGGTGCCAGGTGTCGAAGCCCTTCTGTTCGGCAATCTCGATGCCGTACAGGCGTTGCACAATGGCAAACAGGCCGCCCAGCACCTTGTCGATCGGGAAGTAAGCACGCAGGGCTTCCTGGGACACGCTGTAACGCTGCTCACGCAATTTTTCGCCATAGAAACCGCTGTCCCAGCTTTGCAGGTCGGCGCAGCCTTGTTCGGCGGCGTAAGCCTTGAGCTGTTGCAGATCCTGGGTGGCGAACGGCTTGCTGCGTTTGGCCAGATCCCGCAGGAAGCTCAGCACCTGGTCGCTGGAGTCGGCCATCTTGGTAGCCAGGCTCAGCTCGGCGAAGGACGCGTAACCCAACAATTGGGCCAGTTCCTGACGCAGGTCGAGAATCTGTTCCATCACCGGGCCGTTATCGTTCTGACCGGCATTCGGGCCCTGGTCCGACGCACGGGTGCAGTAGGCCGCGTAGACCTCTTCACGCAGGGCGCGGTCCTGGGCATAGGTCATCACGGCGTAATAGCTGGGGAATTCCAGGGTGATCAGCCAGCCGTCGAGGCCCTTGGCCTGGGCGGCGGCAGCCATTTGCGCCTTGGCCGAGTCGGTCAGGCCGGCGAGGGTGGCTTCATCGGTGACGTGTTTGGTCCAGGCCTGGGTAGCGTCCAGCAACTGGTTGGAGAATTTGCTGCCCAGCTCGGACAGCTTGCTTTGCACTTCGGCGTAGCGCTTTTGCTGCTCCGGCGGCAGGTCGATGCCCGACAGGCGGAAATCGCGCAGGGAATGTTCCAGAATGGTTTTTTGCGCCACGTCGAAACCAGCGGCCTCTGGGCTGTTGGCCAGGGCTTCAAAAGCCTGGAACAGTTCACGGTTCTGGCCCATCTCGGTGGAGTAGGCGCTCAAGGCGGGCAGGCAAGCCTCGTAGGCTTCACGCAACTCGGCGCTGTTGCACACTGCATTGAGGTGGCTGACCGGGCTCCAGGCAGCGCCAAGGCGGTCGTTCAGTTCATCCATGGCCAGGACCAGACCGGCCCATGTCGGATTTTTGCCCTGGCTTTGCAGGATGTCTGCGATAGCCACACGGTTGTCGGCGAGGATCTGTTCGATGGCCGGCTGGACGTGCTCGGCACGGATCGCCGAGAACGGCGGCAGGTCGTAGGACTGCAAAAGAGGGTTGTTCGCGCTCACGGTTGGCACCTTGGCTGAAGAAACATGTAAGAACAAAGATGGGGCCATCTTAATTACAATCAACACCCACCGCAGCTATCAGCAGAAGAGAGAGAGGCTATCGTGACCCTTCGCACCTATCAGAACCACACGCCAACCCTGGGCGCCGGGGCTTTTGTCGATATTTCGGCGGTGGTGATCGGCGATGTCGAAATCGGCCCCGACAGCTCGGTTTGGCCGCTGACGGTGATTCGCGGCGACATGCACCGCATCCGCATCGGCGCACGCACCAGTGTGCAGGACGGCTGCGTGTTGCACATTACCCATGCAGGGCCGTTCAATCCTGATGGTTTCCCGCTGCTGATCGGCGACGACGTGACCATCGCCCACAAAGTCATGCTGCATGGTTGCACGGTGGGCAACCGCGTCTTGATCGGCATGAGCAGCATCGTGATGGACGGTGCCGTGGTCGAGGACGACGTGATCATCGGCGCCGGCAGCCTGGTGCCACCCGGCAAGAAACTCGACAGTGGGTTTTTGTATGTGGGCAGCCCGGTTAAACAGGTCCGCGCGCTGACTGACAAGGAGCGCGCCTTTTTCACCTACAGCGCTGCGAACTACGTGAAGCTCAAAGACCTGCACCTGGCAGAAGGATTCGATCAATGACCCTCAACCACCCAACGGTCCTCTTCGACCTGGACGGCACGCTCACCGATCCGCGTGAGGGCATCACTCGTTCGATCCAGTACGCCCTTGGCAAATTGGGTATCGACGAACCTGACCTGACCAAGCTTGAACACTTCATCGGCCCGCCGCTGCTGCAAGCGTTCATGCAGTTCTACAGTTTCGACGAGGCCAGGGCCTGGGAAGCGGTGAATTTCTACCGCGAGCGCTTCAAGGTCACCGGGCTGTATGAAAACCGCGTATTCGACGGCGTCCTGCCGCTGCTGGAAGACCTGAACAGCCAAGGGCGCCGGCTGTACGTGGCCACCTCCAAACCGTGGGAATTTGCCCGCGAGATTGCGCGGCATTTCGACTTTGCCAAGCACTTCAAGGTGATTTACGGCAGCGAACTGGACGGCACGCGTACCAACAAGGTCGAGTTGATCGCCCACTTGATCCGTGAGGAAGGGCTGGACCCGGCCACTACCTTGATGATCGGTGATCGCAAGCATGACCTGATCGGCGCACGCAGCAATGGGTTGGATTCGGCGGCAGTAGGGTATGGGTTCGGCAGTTTCGAAGAGTTGAGTGCCGAGGCGCCGACCTGGCACTTCGAGACGTTGGCACAGATGCACCAGGCATTTTTGCAGCGCTCTTGAAACCGCTTTCGCGAGCAAGCCCGCTCCCACACTTGAATGTGTTCACATATCAAAATGTGGGAGGGGGCTTGCCCCCGATGAGGCCCTAAGGGCCAACACTCTCCAACTGCCTCAACGCTGCTTTACGCTGCGCAACCGGCAACCCGCCCAACCTTTCCACCGCCTTATAAAACCTCACCCAATCCCCACCCTCCTGCGCAAACAACGCCGCAAACGCCGGCACCCACCGGTCATACAGCCCGAATGGCAGCAGTCGCGCATTGTTCATCGGCTGGTTGATCCAAGCGTCATAGCGCTTGTCGCCACCCCATTGGCTATCACGCATCTGCCGGTATTCAGTGCGCAAGCGCTCGAACTGCACGGCCTTGGCCTGCCGCATCACCTGCGCTGCCAACGGCTGCGCATACAATGCCTCCAGGCGTTTGCGGGTATCGAGAATCAGCCGGATGAATTGATCACGTTGCTTCAACGCCGCATCGCTGACAGGCGCCAGGCCCCGTGCCGCCCGCCACTGACGGGTGCCTTCCTGCTCGACGAACGTGGCGAATGACTCGTTGAACTCGGTGTCATCCTTCACGTAGAAACGCTGGTGGGCCAGTTCGTGGAAGATCAGAGTCGCGAGGCGCTCATCACCCCAACTCATCATCGAACTCATGATCGGGTCGTTGAACCACCCCAGGGTGGAATAGGCTTCGACGCCACCGATCGACACGTCCATGCCTTGTTGCCGCAACAGCGCCGCCTCGCCACGCGCCGCGCCTTGGTTGTAGTAGCCGCGATAGGCAACGCAACCGGCGATAGGAAAGCAGTGGTTTTCAGGAGCCAGAGAAAATTCCTGCGTGGCGAAGACATTCCAGACCACATAGGGCCGGCCGATATCGGCGTATAACCGGTAGCTTTGATTATCAGGCAGATGCAAGTGCTCACTGGCAAAGGTGCGAGCTTTTTGCGATTGCACGAGATGCTCGCGCAATAGTTGAGGGCGAGTCTGGTCGGCGATGACTTCGGCAACCGGCTCCCGGGCCCGCAATAACTGCCACTGACCGCTCGCCAACTGGCTGTAATAACTGACGCTGGAACAACCGCTGAGTAGCACAACCATCAACCCTGGAAGAAAACACCTGATCATGCCCCGACTGCTCCTGGGTGATTTATTCGCCAGACTATCGCGCTTGAACGGAATTTTTCCATGGCGCGGCATGTTTATACTCAAGGCTCTTCTCGCGTTGAGTACCTGCCATGCGTCAGTTTCCATTGCCCGTTGCCGCCCTCCTGCTCAGCGCTTGCACTTCGGCCCCCATCCCGCCTGTCGACCCGCAACAGGCCTGGGTGGATTTCACCACGCCGACGCCGGGCTCCAAATTGGTCATGGCTCAGCGCCTGGACGGGAAAAACCTCAACGACGGGCGCTTCTTCCAAATGCCTCCCGGCCCTCACGAGCTGATGGTGCGCTTTGACTTTGAAGTGCCCGCCGGCGGCGGTTTGGGGGGCCTTAGCCAGATGATGTATCGCACCTGTTTCATGACCCTGCAGTACGACCATTTCCAGGCCGGCCAACGCTATGTGCTCGAAGGTCGCTCGCTGGCGTTCACGCCCAACATCCGGCTGTATGACTCAGCGCGCCAGTTGCTGGCCGAAGAACGCAGCGTCAACTGCATCTGAGTCAGTCATTGTTTTTCTGATAGATGATGCGCTTGGTACCGTTTTCGCACGAACCGACGATCATGGCGCTGTCATGGTTCTCGGCTTCTTCGGCAGTGATTATTTCCAGGGTGTAGGACGGAATCGCCTTGGCCTGGATCTTCACTTCGATTTCTTTCCTGAGCTCTTCACAATCTTTTGGCGCGGCCACGGCCGAAGTGGCCAATACACCGCAGATGATTGCCAAGGCAAAACGTTTCATGTGTGTAGCTCCCTGAATGCGCTGCGCACGAGTGTGCGCCTAGGCTGCATGGGCTATTCGACCACATTTTACAAACACGAGTTCTGATTTAACGCACAACTGAAAATGTGGGAGCGGGCTTGCTCGCTCCCACACATGAGTACTGCTGTGTCAGTTGACCAGCGTGGCATCCAAGGTGATGGTTGCATTCAGCACTTTGGACACCGGGCACCCTTCCTTGGCCTTTTTGCTCAATTCATCGAACTGCGCCTGGCTCGCGCCCGGGATCTTGGCTTTGAGGATCAGGTGCACGGCAGTGATCGCGAATCCGCCCTCGACCTGGTCCAGGGTCACTTCGGCCTGGGTATCAATGCTGTCAGCCTTGAGCCCGGCATCGCCGAGAATCATGGAAAACGCCATGGAGAAACAGCCGGCGTGAGCTGCGCCGATAAGCTCTTCAGGGTTGGTGCCCTTGCCGCCCTCGAAACGGGCCTTGAAGCCGTAGGGCGCTTCGCGCAGCACGCCGGTTTCAGTGGAAATGGAGCCCAGGCCTGTCTTCAGATCACCTTCCCAATGCGCGGATGCCTTTTTAACGATACTCATAGCTTTCTCCTCGAACGGTGGTTTTGCGTCAGTAAGGGTTCTGAGGATAGACCCGTGGGCAAAGTTCACCTTGTCGGAGAAACCTAGCGATACAGTAGGAAATTTCGGAGCCACCTATTGAATCTCGGGTATATGCCCTCATTGCATGAAGTATGCACATGCAGCGGCAGGTTTTAGCTGGTTTAAAAAAGCCTGTACGCCCTATTGGAGAAGCAGGCTGATGAAATCGCTGTCCGACGTAAAGTTTTCGACCCTCGACCTGGTGCCCGTGCGTGCCAATGGCAGCCCGGCGCAATCGCTGCGCAATTCCCTGGACTTGGCCCAACACGTGGAAAAGTTCGGCTACAACCGCTTCTGGGTGGCTGAGCACCACAATATGGATGGCATCGCCAGTTCGGCCACTTCAGTATTGCTCGGCTATCTGGCTGGCGGCACCTCGACCATTCGTGTCGGTTCCGGCGGCGTCATGCTGCCTAACCACGCGCCATTGGTGATTGCCGAACAGTTCGGCACTCTGGAAAGCCTCTACCCAGGCCGTATCGACCTGGGCCTGGGCCGCGCGCCCGGTTCTGACCAGATGACCGCTCGCGCCCTGCGCCGTGAACGCTCCGGCAGTGCCGATGACTTCCCCGAAGACGTAGCCGAACTCATGGCCTACCTGGGCCCGCGTACGCCCGACCAACGGGTGATCGCTGTACCGGGCACGGGCACCAATGTGCCAGTGTGGCTGTTGGGTTCGAGCCTGTTCAGCGCGCAATTGGCCGGTGAGCGTGGCTTGCCCTACGCCTTCGCCTCCCACTTCGCACCGCGCCTGATGCATGAGGCGATTCGTGTGTACCGCAATCACTTCAAGCCTTCGGCGGTACTGGACAAGCCCTACGTGATGCTCGGCATTCCACTGGTGGCAGCCGATACCGATGAACAGGCCGATTACCTGGCCACCTCGATGTACCAACGCATCCTCGCGCTGATGCGCGGCCAGAGCCTGGTGCAGCGCCCACCGGTAAACACCATGGACGGCTTGTGGCTGCCCCATGAAAAAGACGCAGTGGGTAGCTTCCTTGGCCTGGCCATGGTGGGTAGCCCGGCGAAGATTCGCGCCAAGCTGGAGGTGTTGATCGAGCAGACCGGCGCCGATGAGCTGATTTTTACCAGTGACCTTTATGAGCACGCCGACCGGATTCATTCCTACGAGCTGCTGGCACAGGTGATGAAGGGCTAAATCCCAGGCGAAAAAAACGACGCACCTGTGCGTCGTTTTTATGTCTGCAACACGAGATTAACCGCGTTTGTAGACGATTTCCTTGGTGCCACCTTCGCAGGTGCCGACCACTTTAGCGTCGGTCGAAGCGCCTTTATCCACGACTTCCAGCGAATAACCCGAAGCGCCCTTGGCGTCGATTTTCGCTGCAATTTCGCTTTTCAGCTCTTCACAAGGCTTACCGGCCGCCAGAGCCGTACCCGCAATGCTCAACAAACCCACCGCCAACAGAAACTTCTTCATCCGTTACCTTCCTTGCGCTGATCAAAAAAGAGCGTGCCGACGCTCATCGCATCGGCACCCGTTGTTTGTAGCGCAGGTTATGGCAATCGGCCAGCGGGCAAAGTTCAATTCACCCGGTCAACTACTGGCAATTCGGAATCCCACTTTAAGGGTGACCTGGAAGTGCGCAGCCTTGCCATCCTTGATGTGACCACGGGTTTCAGTCACCTCGAACCACTCCAGGTGCTTGATGCTTTTGTTGGCTTCAGCCAGAGCATTGTTGATTGCGTCTTCGATGCTGGTGGTGGAAGAGCCCACCAATTCGACTTTCTTGTAGGTGTGATGATCACTCATGGCGTTTCTCCTGTAGGTCGTCAATCAAGACTAGCAGCGAATGTGCTTACTGCTTCTGGCGACCGCTTGGAGGTGAAAGTTCAGAATTACTGCACTTTCTGAAACCGGCGCAGTCGGTATCTACACACGCCACTCAATCACTTCAGGAGATGTCCACATGGCCAACACTTCTTTACGCAAAGCGTCGCTGGAAAGCATGGAAGCCGAGATTT
The DNA here is from genome assembly GCF_000263715.2 of Pseudomonas synxantha BG33R. Classification (NCBI taxonomy): domain Bacteria; kingdom Pseudomonadati; phylum Pseudomonadota; class Gammaproteobacteria; order Pseudomonadales; family Pseudomonadaceae; genus Pseudomonas; species Pseudomonas synxantha. Next base: position 67,341 of record NZ_CM001514.1, on the reverse strand, counting down.
CGAGCCTGCTCAAATCTCTGGAGAGCCTCAAGGACGACGCGTCCGATGAGTCGCGCAAAACGCTGAAGGCCCTGAAAAGCAATGCCGAGAACGCCCTCAAGCACTCTCGCCACCTGATCAGCGACGCCTATGAAGAAAGCAAAGTCAAAATCCGCGAAACCAGCGCTGCCACCCGTGACTACGCACAAGAGCACCCATGGACGACCGCGGGCGTCGCCGTGGGCGCGCTGGGCCTGCTGGCGGCTTACCTGCTGTGCAAGCGCGGTGACTGATTGACCGGTTACACCGGTTGACGCAACAGCTCAGCCTTGAGCCATTGCGCCAACTGCCCGGCGCGCCCGTCTGCGGCGCGCTTGGGTAGCCACAAAGCCAGGTGCGCCGGGGTTTCGCTGAAGCCCCACGGCGCCACCAGGCGACCCGCTCGCAGGTCCTCTGCCACCAGTGGTTCTGGCGCAATCGCCACTCCCAATCCTGCTACTGCCGCTTCCAGCAAATAATACAAGTGCTCAAACCCCTGGCCGAGTTTCAACGCGCCGGGCTCGATGCCGTGTTGCCGCGCCCAGCTGGGCCAGGCTTGGGGTCGTGAGGTGGTGTGCAACAACGCTTCGCTTAGCAATGCCGTTGCTGGAGCCTGACGCAACTGTTCAAAACCTGCGAAACGAGGGCTCAACACCGGGCCGATTCGCTCGCTGGCCAGCTCATACACCTGCATATCGGCCGGCCACGGCGGCTCGGCGAATACCAGTAAGGCGTCCAGGCCAGGCCGCCGGGGGTCCAGATCGCCTTCGCCCGCCGACAGGTGCAGGCGCAAATCGGGCAAGTCGGCATTCAAGCGCCCCAGCCGGGGGATAAACCAGCGCGCCAGCAAGCTACCCGAACAACCGAGCACAAAGGGTGCGTCGGCGCTGCTTTGGGTAAGTTCGGCGCACGCGTCCCGCAACCGCTCGAAAGCCTCCACGCTGGCATCCCGAAGCCGAACGCCTGCATCTGTGAGTTTAAGGCCACGTCCATCCTTGACGAACAGGCTCACACCCAAATGTTCTTCCAGTACTTTCAACTGCCGGCTGACCGCACCGTGGGTCACGTGCAGTTGCTCGGCGGCTTGGCTGACGCTACTGAGGCGGGCGGTGGCTTCAAACGCGCGCAGGGCATTGAGGGGTGGAAGGTCGCGGCTCATCTGTGAGTTTTCCTGACAGGTTATGGCGATCTTATCGGTTTTCAGGCCAAGGCGTCACGAGTAGAGTGACCGTCATTGCCTTTAAACACATCTCTTCCTGGAGCGTCCCATGACCCAGTCCCAGACCGATCTACGCAACGGCCCTGACGCCAACGGCCTGTTTGGTGCGTTCGGCGGCCGCTACGTGGCTGAAACGCTGATGCCGTTGATCCTCGACCTGGCCCGTGAATACGAAGCGGCCAAGGTGGATCCAGCGTTCAATGAAGAATTGGCCTACTTCCAGCGCGATTACGTCGGACGCCCAAGCCCGCTGTACTTCGCCGAACGCCTGACCGAGTTCTGTGGCGGCGCCAAGATCTATCTCAAGCGCGAAGAGCTGAACCACACCGGCGCGCACAAGATCAACAATTGCATCGGCCAGATCCTGCTGGCGCGACGCATGGGCAAGAAGCGCATCATCGCCGAGACCGGTGCCGGTATGCACGGCGTAGCCACCGCTACCGTTGCCGCGCGCTTCGGCCTGCAATGCGTGATCTACATGGGCACCACCGATATCGAGCGCCAGCAGGCCAACGTGTTTCGCATGAAGCTGCTGGGTGCCGAAGTGATCCCGGTGGTCGCCGGCACCGGCACCCTCAAAGACGCCATGAACGAAGCCCTGCGTGACTGGGTGACCAACGTCGACAGCACCTTCTACCTGATCGGCACCGTGGCCGGCCCACATCCTTACCCGGCCATGGTGCGCGACTTCCAGGCCGTGATCGGCAAGGAAACCCGCACCCAACTGCAAGCCCAGGAAGGCCGCCTGCCGGACAGCCTAGTGGCGTGCATCGGCGGTGGCTCCAACGCCATGGGCTTGTTCCACCCGTTCCTGGATGACACCAGCGTCGAAATCATCGGCGTCGAAGCAGCGGGCCATGGCATCGAAACCGGCAAGCACGCCGCCAGCCTCAACGGCGGCGTACCCGGCGTGCTGCACGGCAACCGCACCTTCCTGCTGCAGGACGACGACGGCCAGATCATCGACGCTCATTCGATTTCCGCCGGCCTCGACTACCCCGGCATCGGCCCTGAGCACGCCTGGTTGCATGACATCGGCCGCGTCCAGTACACCTCGGTAACTGATGACGAAGCCCTGGATGCATTCCACAAATGCTGCCGCCTGGAAGGGATAATTCCTGCGCTGGAAAGCGCCCACGCCCTGGCTGAGGTGTTCAAGCGCGCGCCGACCCTGCCCAAGGATCATCTGATGGTGGTCAATCTCTCGGGCCGTGGCGACAAAGATATGCAGACCGTGATGCATCACATGGAACAGTCCAAGCAGGAGAAACACTAAATGAGCCGCCTGCAAACCCGCTTTGCGCAACTCAAGGAACAAAACCGCGCCGCCCTGGTGACCTTCGTCACCGCTGGCGACCCGGGTTATGACGCCTCGCTGGCGATCCTCAAGGGCTTGCCGGCCGCCGGCGCCGACGTGATCGAGCTGGGCATGCCCTTCACCGATCCGATGGCAGACGGCCCGGCGATTCAACTGGCTAATATCCGTGCGCTGGACGCCAAGCAAAACCTGGCGAAAACCCTGCAAATGGTCCGCGAGTTCCGCACCGACGACAGCGACACCCCCCTGGTGTTGATGGGCTACTTCAACCCAATTCACAAATACGGTGTGCCGCAGTTTATTGCCGATGCGAAGGCAGCCGGCGTCGACGGCCTGATCGTGGTCGACATGCCACCTGAACACAACGGCGAGTTGTGCGACCCGGCTCAGGCCGCGGGCATCGACTTTATCCGCCTGACCACGCCGACCACCGATGACGTGCGCCTGCCGACGGTGCTCAACGGCAGTTCCGGGTTTGTGTATTACGTGTCGGTAGCAGGCGTGACCGGTGCCGGCGCCGCCACGCTGGAACACGTCGAAGAAGCGGTCACGCGTCTGCGTCGCCACACCGACCTGCCGATCAGCATCGGTTTCGGTATTCGTACACCGGAACAAGCTGCGGCCATTGCGCGCCTGGCCGACGGTGTGGTGGTGGGTTCGGCACTGATCGATCACATCGCCAATGCCGGCAGCGACCAGCAAGCGATCGATGGCGTGCTGAGTCATTGCGCGGCGCTGTCGGCAGGTGTGCGCAACGCACGCAAGTAAGCACCTGCGTTTTGATACTTGCGCTACGCTGAGGGGTGACACCACGTCACCCCAACGCACTTCCATGCCTATTGCCGTCTAACCACCCTCGCAAGCCCCCCGCATTTCTTGCTTCCCGGTCGTTAAGTTAGTTGCATCAGAAGTCATCCCTGGCTCTCAGGAGTACATCATGGCCTTTGATCTCATTACCTCTTCAGACTCCCGTCACTCAACCTTGCAAAAGGGCTTCAACCTACGCTGGCCGTTGGGCAATGTGCAGGGTCAGTCTTCGCAAAATGGCGCCAACCTGATCTACCTCTGCCGCAGCCCACAAGACATCATTGACGCCGCCGCGCAGGCATTGGCCCTTCCCGAGGGACGCATCACCGTACGCAGTGGTGGTCATTGCTACGAAGGCTTTGTCGCCAACAAGATGCCCGACAGTCCACTTGAGGTACTGTCGATTCTGGATATCAGTGCGTTGAACCAGGTGGTCTACGACGCCAATGGGCAAATCGGCTCCGAGCTGGACCCCAGCGCTGCTGAACGCCACAGCTTTCGCCTGGAAGCCGGCGGACAAAACTGGGATGCCTATGTCGCGTTATACAAGCTGGCCAACAAAACCCTGCCCGGTGGCTCGTGTTATTCAGTGGGTTTGGGCGGGCATATTTGCGGAGGCGGCTATGGGCTGCTGTCGCGCAAGTATGGACTGGTATGTGACTGGCTCAGCGGTGTGGATATCCTGGTGCCCGACAGCCTTGGCAAAGGCCTCGAACCGCGCCACGTTTCTCGCAACAGCACCAATCAGGACGAACTGGACCTGTTCGCCGCGTGTTGCGGTGCCGGTGGCGGACAGTTCGGCATCATCACCAGCTATTACTTCAAAGACCTGCCACCGGCACCGAAAGAGGTACTGTGGCTGGTGCTGGAATGGGACTGGTCGGTACTGACCAAGCCTGCACTCGATAACCTGCTGGTGGCCTATCAGTCATGGTTCGCCAGCAATCAAAGCAACACGGACACTTGGGGCCTGGCGACCAAGCTGGAGATGCGCCACCAGCACACAGGCAATGTGACCCTGGGTATTCACTATGTGGACAAGGATGGCGAGCTGAACGATCGGGCGCCCTTCGATGACTTCGTCGACAAGATGCTCACAGCCATTGGCCTGCCCGCTACAGAGTCCCTGGTCCCATTTCACGTCATCCATCTGCCGCGCAGCACTACCAACGGGCGCACCATCGACTCAGTGTCATCCGCCCGAGCAGCCTCTCAACGCTTGGACTGGCTGGTGTGCCAACAGACATTGAACGGTTCGGGGGACAACCAGCGTGGGCGCTATAAATCGGCCTACCAGAAGGGCCCTTTCAGCCCTCAAGTGCTGGACGCCATCTGGACCACATTGACCTGGCCAGACCCTGATAACCACCTGACACAAAGCCTCATTCAGATTCAGTCTTTCGGCGGCCAGATCAACGCCGCCAGCGGGCCGGTGCGCCGGGATTCGTCGGCCGCTCAGCGCTCGTCATACCTCAAGTGGCAACCACAATGTTACTGGCGCGGTGACAGCGCCGCCTCGGATCAAGCCCATGCCGACTGGATCCGAGGGTTGTACTTCAACGCGTTCGCCGATGATCAGGGCGTACCGATCAACGACGAGTTTGAAGGTTGTTACATCAATTATCCCGACCTCGATATGACCTACATCGGTGGCAATCCGGCCAATGGCAAAAACCCACAGTGGTACAAGATCTTCTTTCCCGACCTGATCATCGAAAGCCGCCTGCGGCGTACCAAGCAGCGCTGGGACCCACACAACATTTTCCATAACGAAATGTCGGTGCCGTAATCGCGAAAGAAGGGCGACTCCAAGGTCGCCCTTTTTTACAGCTCGATCCGCTCGACCTTGCCTACCAGTAATATGTAGGAAAGCGCGCCGAGCAACGCCAGCACCGCGATGTAAGTAATCGCCGGTGCAAACGATGAACCACTGGCCAGAAAGCCAATCACGATGGGCGTAGCGATTGCCGACAGGTTACCGATGAAGTTGAACACGCCTCCGGTGAGCCCCAGCAACCGCGCAGGCGCCAAGGTCGAAACCAGCGACCAGGTGATCGACGCCAGGCCATTGCCGAAAAATGCCACCGCCAGAAACGCGATGACCCACGCCGTGGAGTCCACGTAGTTGGCACCGATGATCGCCGTGGAAATCAGCAGCCCACTGATGATCGGCAACTTGCGGGCAAAGCCCACCGAGGCGCCACGACGGATCAACCAATCGGAAAACACCCCCGAACACAGCACGCCCACAAAAGCGGCCAGGAACGGCAAGGAGGCCAACAAACCAGACTGGATAAAGTCCATGCCGCGGTATTTCACCAGGTACGTCGGGAACCAGGTCAGGAAGAACCACAGCGTGGAGTTCAGGCAAAACTGGCCCAGGTAAATGCCCCACAGCTTGCGCTTGCTCAGCACGATGCCGAGGTCGGTCCAACTGAAGGGTGCCTTGACGGTTTTCGCCTGCATGTCCACCAGCCCGCCACCGTCGCGGATCAATTGGATTTCGGCTTCGTTGGCGCCTTTGAAATCTTTGGGCTCGCGATACACCGCGTACCAGATCGCGGCCCACAGGATGCCAACGCCACCGGTCACCACAAACACCATGTGCCAGCCGTACTGATGCTGCAGCCACGCCAGTACCGGGGTGAGGAACGCCAGGCCGACGAATTGCCCGGAGGTGTAGACGCCGATAGCCGTGGCGCGCTCGCGCTCGGGAAACCAGGTGGTGACCACTCGGCTGTTGATGGGATAGGCCGGCGCCTCCAACGCGCCAACGGCCATGCGCAACACGAACAACGCGATAAAGCTGGCGGCGAAACCGAGCATCACGGTGGCAATCGACCACAGCAGCAGGGCGGCCGTGTAGAGAATGCGCGGCGGCACGCGGTCAACCAGCCAGCCGCCGGGGATTTGCATGGCCGCGTAAGTCCAGCCGAAAGCGGAAAAAATAAGCCCGACCTGCACCGGGTCGATACCCAGCTCGCTGGTCAGCGCAGGCGCGGCAATCGACAGGTTGCTGCGGTCTAGGTAGTTGATCACCACGGTGATGAACAGCAGCACCATGATGAAAAAACGCTTTCGGCTGGGCGTGACTAAGGGTGCCTGCCCTGTGAGGGATTCAGGGTGCATGGGGTGCCTCTTTTTATGTTTGTTGAGGACAAAACGTGCTGAAGGAACGCGGTCAATGTGGGAGCGCATTCCTTCAGATAAAAATCACCACTCGGCAAAACTGCCATCGGCATGGCGCCAGATCGGATTGCGCCAGCGATGGCCGATAGCCGCACGCTCAATCACGTACTCCTCGTTGATCTCGATGCCCAGGCCCGGGCCGTTGGGGATCTTCACAAAGCCCTGGTCATAGTCGAACACGCCCGGGTCGCGCACGTAGTCGAGCAGGTCGTTGCTTTCGTTATAGTGGATACCCAGGCTTTGCTCCTGGATAAATGCGTTGTAGCAAGCCGCATCCAGTTGCAGGCACGCTGCCAGGGCAATCGGGCCCAGTGGGCAGTGCAGGGCCAGCGCCACGTCGTAGGCTTCGGCCATGTTGGCGATCTTGCGGGTTTCGGTAATCCCGCCCGCGTGGGAGGCGTCCGGCTGGATGATGTCGACGTAGCCTTCGCTGAGCACGCGCTTGAAATCCCAACGCGAAAACAGGCGCTCGCCCAGGGCAATCGGCGTACTGGTCAGCGGCGCCAGCTCTTTCAATGCTTCGTAGTTTTCGCTGAGCACCGGTTCTTCAATGAACATCAGTTTGTAAGGGTCGAGCTCTTTCATCAGCACCTTGGCCATGGGCTTGTGCACGCGGCCATGGAAGTCGACGCCGATACCGACGTTAGGGCCCACCGCATCGCGCACGGCAGCGACATTGGCCAGTGCCAGGTCGACTTTGTCGAAGCTGTCGAGGAACTGCAGTTCTTCGGTGCCGTTCATTTTCACCGCAGTGAAGCCACGAGCCACGGCCTCTTTGGCTGCACGGGCAGTGTCGGCGGGGCGGTCGCCACCGATCCACGAGTACACGCGAATCTTGTCACGCACCTGGCCGCCCAGCAGATCGCTGACCGAGACGCCCAGCGCCTTGCCCTTGATGTCCCACAACGCCTGGTCGATACCGGCGAGGGCGCTCATGTGCACGGCACCGCCGCGATAGAACCCGCCGCGATAGAGGACCGTCCAGATATCTTCGATATTGCGTGGGTCTTTGCCGATCAGGTAGTCGGACAGTTCTTCGACGGCGGCGGCCACTGTGTGAGCGCGGCCTTCGACCACGGGCTCACCCCAGCCAGTCACGCCCTGGTCGGTTTCGACCTTGAGGAAGCACCAGCGCGGCGGGACGATAAAGGTCGTCAATTTGGTGATTTTCATCTCTTGTCTCTCTTATGGATGCAGCGCCTGCGGGCGCGGAACTTGCTATCAGCTCAGGGCTTTCCAGGCGGCGACATAAGCCTGGGCACGGCTCGCGACCTGATCCACTGTCATTCCCGGCTTGAACAAGCCGGAGCCCAACCCGAACCCTTTCGCGCCGGCGTCGATAAACACCTGCATGTTGTCCGGCGTAACACCGCCTACCGGCAGCAGCAGCGTGCCCGCCGGCAATACCGCCAGCCACGCCTTGATCACCGAAGGACCGATCTGCTCGGCCGGGAACAGCTTCAATACGTCGGCGCCTTCGGCCAGTGCGGCAAACGCCTCGGTTGGCGTCGCCACGCCAGGCGACAAGTACAGGCCTGCGGCCTTGGCGGCGCGCAGTACTTTGGCATCGCTATGGGGCATGACAATCACCTGGCCACCAGCCGCCTTCACCTGCTCGACCTGTTCAGGCGTCAACACCGTGCCGGCGCCGATCAGGCAATCGGCGGGCAGGCTGTCGCGCAGGGTGCGAATGCTGGTGTACGGCTCCGGCGAATTGAGCGGGACTTCGATCACACGAAAACCCGCGTCGTACAACACCTGGCCGATGGCCTGGGCTTCGTCCGGGCGTATGCCACGCAGGATTGCGATCAAACCGTTTTGCGCGAGTGCTTGCTTGAGCATGTCAGGCCTCCGTTACAGGTTGAGTGAGCCCAGCCGCCACGGCCAATTGCCACAGGCCGCGCTCGGTGGCTTCCTGCGCCAGGCTGACGTGGTCAAAGCCGCAAAGGGCCAGAGCGCGTTGATAGCGGGCGCAGAGTGGGGCGGCGCCAACCAGGATGATCGGCTTGGTTTTGGCGCTGTCTGGCAAACCGGCGAGTTCGTGGCCGATCAACAGGCCGGACAGGTAGTCGGGCTGCTGGTTGGGCGCAAGCTCAGCCGTCAGGCCCAGGGTACGGGCACTGAACAAGGTCGACAGCACGCCACGCCTGCCATCCTTTGAAAGCGCCACGTGCACGCCACGGTCAAAGGCCTCGGCCTGGAATTGTTCGCTCGGCTGTTGAGTGCGGCCCAGGATGCTGTGTTTGCTCAACACCGCGAACAGTTCGCCGGTCATGAAGGTGTCGAAATGCGTAATGCGGCCTTCACTCACCTCGACCCATTTGGAGTGGCTGCCGGGCAACCCGATCAACACTTGGGCCCCCAGCCCCTGCAGCACGCCGAGTACCTGGGTTTCTTCGCCGCGCATCACATTGGGCAAACCCGCTTGCTCGATAACCCCCGGCACAATATGCACATCCACCCCACGCAGGCTGCGCACGCGGTGCAACGCCTGGCCCAGGCTGGCGACATCCACAGGCGTAGCGCGATACGCCGCCTCGCTCCAGCCCTGTGCGCTGCCGACCATACCGCAGGCAATCACTGGCAATTCAGGCTGGGCGTCGAGCCAATCGCCGCAGGCGCTATCGAACGCCAACTCGAAGCCGTCAGTGCAATGAATACCGTGGATGTCCCGTGGCTCGCTGGGCAAATGCATGATGCCCCAGGCTTGCGCGCGCTGTTCCAGCACAACGCCCGCCGAGCCGAGTTTGTAAGCACGAAGGGAGCTGGTCCCCCAATCGAGCGCGATCAATTGCGCCTGCATCGCTTCACCTGAAATGAGTGGGTGCTGAAAAAAGCAGATGGGCGAATATAAACCTACGGAACGGAATATCTCAATATATAAATATCAATCCCACATAATGAGACGAAGCAAGATTAATCCTACACCTCTCCCTGTTTTTACTTAGGGAAAGGCAAGGCTTTATCTGATAAGGAAAGTTAAAAAACCGACAGATTTAGCTCGCGCATCGCACCCATCCAGATCGCGTATTCGGTGTGGTCCTTCAGGTCATCGCCGGTTTCAGGGTGCAGGAAGACCACCAGGCCATCGCGGTGCAGCGCCAGCCACGGCAACACCACGCCGATGTATTCCGGCTCGAATGCCAGCTGGCAGCTCCAATCCGGATGCGGGCCCACCGGCCGCTCATGCACACGGCCCATGCGCAACGGGAACAGCCGGGCGGCGTCCTCACACAGCGTGCGCGCCTGGTCGATGGTGCTGGCGTCGAAGTAGATATGGGCGTGATAGCCCTTGATACGTTGCATGACGGACTCCGGATCCACGATGTGCCGATCCTAGACCGCAATCGAAGGCAGGGCCAGCCCGCTCAACGACTGCGCACTGCTGGCTTGTTCCGCCATCAGCCATTGGACAAAACGCTCAACCAACTGCCCGCGGCGTTTGCGCTGGGGTTGCACCACGTAATAACCGAAACGCGAGGTCACCGTGGGGCTGATCGGTCGGCACAGCCAGTTCTGTTCCAGCAGGTTATCCACCAGGTGGCGCCAGCCGATGGCAACCCCCTGGCCGGCAATCGCAGCCTGAATCAGCAAGGTGTAGTTGTCGAAGCGCAATTGCCCGGGAGTTGGCGCAGCGGTTATACCCAATTCGCGAAACACCCCGCTCCAGTCGAACCATTGGCTGTTGTTTTCCTGGCGCAGGTGCAGCAACGGGTACTCGGGCAAGGATTGCACCGTCATCGGCGCGGCCTGAGCCTTGAGCCACTGCGGGCTGCATACCGGGAACACTTCTTCATTGAACAACCACAGGCTGTCGCCCTGCTTGAAACGGCCATCGCCGAACAGCACCGCCACATCGATATCGCTGCGCAGGCTGGCATGGTTGCGCTCACTGGTAACCAGGCTCACATCCACCTGCGGGTTGGCCTGGTGAAAGCGATGCAGGCGCGGCATCAGCCAATAGGCGGCGAAGGCGAAGTCGGTAGCCACTTGCAGTACTTCGTGCTGGTCCTGTTGGGTGATGGTGCTGAGCCCTTGATTGATGCTTTGCAGGCCGCCCTGTACGTGCTCGAACAACAGCACGCCGGCGTCGGTCAGTTCGATACCGCGATAGATTCGGTCAAACAGGCGGATTGCCAGCTGTTCTTCAAGCCGCTTGATCTGCTGGCTGACCGCCGGCTGGGTGGTGCCAAGCTCCATCGCCGCGGCAGTAAAACTGCGGTGGCGCGCCGCCGCTTCAAAGGCTCGCAGCAGATCGAGAGAGAGGTTACCCAGCGCTTCATACATAAGCTGTCGTTATCCTAGGCATTGCTTGTCATGGGCTTTACCCCGCTTTCCGTGGGCCGCATTCTCATTGGCATAAACACCGACTATGGAATGCCGAGAAACCATGAAGCGCAAGAACATTCTTTTCATCATGGCCGATCAAATGGCCGCGCCCATGCTGCCGTTCTACGGGCCTTCCTCGATCAAGCTGCCCAACCTCAGCCGCCTCGCCGCCCAAGGCGTGGTATTCGAGGCCGCCTATTGCAACAGCCCATTATGCGCACCGTCGCGCTTCACTCTGGTCAGCGGCCAGCTGCCGAGCAAGATCGGCGCCTACGACAACGCAGCCGATTTCCCCGCCGATGTGCCGACCTATGCCCACTACCTGCGTCGCCTCGGCTACCGCACCGCGTTGTCGGGCAAGATGCATTTCTGTGGCCCCGACCAGTTGCACGGCTATGAAGAACGCCTGACCAGCGATATCTACCCCGCGGACTATGGCTGGGCGGTGAATTGGGATGAGCCCGACGTACGCCCCACCTGGTACCACAACATGTCTTCGGTGCTGCAAGCGGGCCCGTGCGTGCGCACCAACCAGCTGGACTTCGACGAGGAGGTGGTGTTCAAGGCGCAGCAATACCTGTTCGACCATATCCGCGAGGACGGCGACCGACCGTTCTGCCTGACCGTATCGATGACCCATCCCCACGACCCTTACACCATTCCCAAGCCGTTCTGGGACCTGTACGACGACGCCGACATCCCTTTGCCTGCAACGCCGGCGCAAGCAGAGCTGGACCCACACTCCCAGCGTCTGCTCAAGGTTTATGACTTGTGGGATAAACCGCTGCCTGTGGATAAGATCCGCGATGCTCGCCGCGCCTACTTCGGTGCGTGCAGTTACATCGACAGCAATGTCGGCAAACTCCTGCAAACTCTGGAAGACACCGGCCTGGCTGACGACACTCTGATCATCTTCTCCGGCGACCACGGTGACATGCTCGGCGAGCGCGGCCTCTGGTACAAAATGCACTGGTTTGAAATGGCCGCCCGCGTGCCGCTGCTGATCAGTGCGCCGGGCCAATTCGCGGCTGGGCGGGTCACTCAGGCCGTGTCCACCGCCGACCTGCTGCCGACCCTGGTGGAGCTGGCCGGCGGCGAGCTGGACCCACACTTGCCGCTGGACGGTCGCTCTCTGGTCCCGCACTTGCAAGGGCAGGGCGGGCATGACGAAGTGTTTGGCGAATACATGGCCGAAGGCACCATCAGCCCATTGATGATGATTCGCCGGGGCGCCTACAAATTTATCTACAGCGAAGACGACCCTTGCCTACTGTTTGATGTGCGCAACGACCCGCACGAGCGGGAGAACCTCAGCCTGTCAGCAGAGCATCGCTCGCTGTTCGAGGCCTTTTTGCATGAGGCGCGGGCCAAATGGGACATCCCGGCGATCCATCAACAAGTGCTTGCCAGCCAGCGTCGCCGCCGCCTGGTGTTTGAGGCACTGACTCAAGGCACGCTCAAGAGCTGGGACCACCAGCCACAGGTGGATGCCAGTCAGCAGTACATGCGCAACCATATCGACCTCGACGACCTGGAGCGCAAGGCACGTTATCCACAACCCTGCCAAAACCAATAAACAGACAGAGGGAAGGCCATGCAAAAGTTGACCGTGGTACTGAGCATATTGGCGCTGGGCAGCGCCAACGTGTACGCAGACGCTCGCTGTGAAACGGTAAAGATGGCCGATCCAGGCTGGAGCGACATTGCCGCCACCAATGCCATCACCGGCTTTTTGCTGACGGGCATGGGCTACAAAGCCAAGGTCGATACCCTGGCGGTGCCGATCACTTTTGGCGGGCTCAAGGACGGTCAGGTGGATGTGTTTCTCGGCAACTGGATGCCGGCGCAACAAGGTTTTTATGACAAGTTCGTGGCCAACGGCGATGTGGTGCAGCTGGCGAAGAACCTCGACGGCACCGAGTTCACCCTCGCAGTGCCGGACTACGTGTGGGACGCCGGGGTACATGACTTTGCCGACCTGAACAAGTTTGCCGACAAGTTCGACAAGAAAATCTACGGCATCGGCTCCGGCGCGCCGGCGAATATCTCGTTGCAGGAGATCATCAAGAAGAATGACTTCAACCTGGGCCAGTGGAAGCTGATTGAATCCAGCGAGCAGGCGATGCTCGCCGAGGTGTCGCGAGCGGTGAAGAAACAGCGCTTCGTCACCTTCCTCGGCTGGACGCCGCACCCGATGAACGTGCAGTTGAAGATGCATTACCTCAAGGGCGGCGAGCAGTATTTTGGCGCCACCGGCAGCGTGTATACCCTGACCCGCAAGGGTTACGCCCAAGCCTGCCCGAATGTGGCCAAACTGCTCACCAACCTGAGTTTCACCCAGGAGATGGAGAACAGCATCATGGCGCAAGTGGCCAACAACAAGGTCAGCAATGCCGAGGCGGCCAAGGCGTGGATCAAGGCGAATCCAGCGGTGCTGGATAAATGGCTGGACGGCGTGAAAACCCTGGATGGCCAGGATGCGTTGCCGGCGGTAAAAGCCCAACTCTAAGATGCGCCTCGATCCAAATGTGGGAGGTGGCTTGCCCCCGATGACGGCCTATCAGCTATGAATGTATTGGCTGAAACACCGCTATCGGGAGCAAGCCCCCTCCCACAGGGAGCCGGTGTGTACTGATACTCTAAGCCAAACCTTCTACCCGAGCCTGCGATGCCCCGGCCCAACCGCCACACACTCTTCCCCTTCCTCAGCTGGCTCCCGCGCCAAACCCGCGCCAGCGTCGGCCGGGATGCCATCGTCGGCCTCAGTGGCGCCGTACTGGCCCTGCCACAGTCGATTGCCTACGCACTGATCGCCGGCCTGCCACCGGAATACGGGCTCTACGCGGCGATCATCCCGGTCTTGATCGCATGCCTGTGGGGCTCATCCTGGCACCTGATCTGCGGCCCCACAGCAGCGATCTCCATCGTGCTTTACGCCAGCATCAGCCCATTGGCCGTGCCAGGCTCCCAGGACTACATCACCCTCATCCTGTTGCTGACCTTCCTCGCCGGGGTGTTCCAGTGGTTGCTCGGCCTGCTGCGCTTTGGCGCGCTGGTGAATTTTGTCTCCCATTCGGTGGTGCTGGGTTTCACCCTGGGCGCAGCGGTGGTGATTGCCCTGGGGCAGTTGCCGAACCTGCTGGGGCTGGATTTGCCGAGCCAGGCCACCGCCCTCAACAGCCTGCTGGCGCTGGTCGACCATGGCGGTGAGTGGGATCGTGCGTCCCTTATCCTGGGGCTTGGCACTTTGCTGGTGGGCGCGCTGCTCAAGTCTCTGGTGCCACGCTGGCCGACGCTGTTGATCGCTTTAGTCTTGGGTAGCCTGGCGGCATGGCTGTGGCCGACGATGTTCGGGCATGTGGCGTTGGTGAGTGCATTTATCGGCCAGTTGCCGCCGTTCAGCCCATTGCCGATGGACCTGGACCTGGTACTGCGCCTGTTGCCCAGCGCGGTGGCGGTGGGGATGCTGGGGTTGGTGACCAGTCTGTCGATTGCGCGTTCGCTGTCGGCTCGCTCGCAACAATTACTCGACGCCAATCAGGAAGTACGCGCCCAGGGTTTATCCAACATCGTTGGCGGATTTTTCTCCGGCTACCTGTCAGCCGGTTCGTTTACCCGCTCGGGCCTGAGTTACGAGGCGGGTGCTTGTTCGCCCCTGGCTGGGGTATTTTCCGCGCTGTGGGTGGCGCTATTTGCGTTGTTCGGCGCGGCGTTGATCGCGCACATTCCCATCCCGAGCATGGCCGCCAGCATCCTGCTGATTTGCTGGGGTTTGGTGGATCATCGAGGGATTCGTGCTTTGTTTCGTGTCAGCCGCGCCGAATTCGTGGTGATGGGCCTGACGTGTGTGGCCACCTTGTTGCTGGAGCTGCAAACGGCGATTTATGCCGGGGTGCTGGCGTCGCTGTTTTTCTACCTCAAGCGCACTTCGCAACCACGGGTTCAGCAATGGCGCGATGGGGACGAGGATGTATTACGCGTGGGTGGCTCGATCTTTTTTGGCGCCAGCCATTACCTGCAAGTACGCCTGCAACGTCTGCAGGGCACGCGGGTGGTGATCGAAGCGCAGCAGATCAATTTTATCGACTACTCCGGGGTGGAGATGCTGCATCAGGAGGCGCGACGGTTGGCGGGGTTGGGGCGTAGCCTGACGTTGCGTGGGGCCAGGCCACAAGTAATCGAAGAGTTAAGAAAACTGGAAGGGGCCAAGAGTTGCCCCCTCCATTTCCAGGATTGAACACGATCAGGCCAATTGCCGGCGTAGTTCGGCTAACACCGGCGCTGAATCAGGGCGCACACCACGCCACAGGAAGAAGGCTTCCGCTGCCTGCTCCACCAGCATCCCCAAACCATCCATCGCCACCACAGCACCGTGTTCCGCAGCCCAGCGGCAGAACGCGGTGGGTTCCTTGGCGTACATCATGTCGTAGCAGAACGTCTTGCCCGGCTCGATCAGGCTGCCGGCAATCGGCGGTACATCGCCTGACAGGCTGGCGGACGTGGCATTGATGATCACGTCCACCGGCTCACGTAGCCAGTCGAAACCACTGGCAGACACCGGGCCCAGGTCGTCGAACAACTCAGCCAGCAGCTCGGCCTTTTCCACGGTACGGTTGGCGATGATCAACGAAGAGGGTTGCTGTGCCAGCAACGGCTCAAGTGCACCGCGCACCGCGCCACCGGCTCCCAACAACAGGATGCGTTTGCCTTGCAGGTTAAGCCCGGCGTTGACCGTCAGGTCGCGCACCAGGCCGGCGCCGTCGGTGTTGTCGCCCAACAACGTATCGTCCGCCAGTTTGCTCAGGGTGTTCACGGCTCCAGCGCGCTGGGCACGTTCAGTCAAGGTATCGGCCAAACGATAGGCGTCCTCCTTGAACGGCACGGTCACGTTGGCGCCACGGCCCTGGCGAAAAAACTCACGGGCGCAGTGGGTGAAATCCTCCAACGGCGCGAGCAACGTGCTGTAGTCCAGTTGTTCGCCGGTCTGCTCGGCGAACATGCGGTGGATCAGCGGCGATTTGCTGTGGCCGATGGGGTTGCCGAACACGACATAACGGTCCATCACACCGCCGCCTTGGGTGCAACGACGCCGAGCCAGTCGCGGTCTTGCAGGAAATAATCGGTGAGGCGCGCCTCTTCGCTACCGGCCTCGGCCTTGCAGTCGTAGCTCCAACGGACCTGGGGCGGCAGCGACATCAGGATCGACTCTGTACGCCCGCCCGACTGCAAACCGAACAGGGTGCCACGGTCATAGACCAGGTTGAATTCGACGTAGCGGCCCCGGCGGAACTCCTGGAACTGACGCTGCTGCTCGGTATACGCCATGGCCTTGCGGCGTTGCACAATCGGCAGGTAGGCATCGATATAGGCATCGCCGATGGCACGGATAAAGGCGAAACAGGTGTCGAAGCCCCATTCGTTCAAGTCATCGAAGAACAGGCCACCGATACCGCGAGGTTCATTGCGATGCTTGATGTGGAAATAGGCGTCGCACCAGGCTTTATAGCGTGCGTACACGTCCGGGCCAAAGGGCGCACAAGCTTGCTCGGCCACACGGTGCCAGTGGACGCAGTCTTCTTCGTTGCCGTAATACGGGGTCAAGTCAAAGCCGCCACCGAACCACCACACCGGTTCTTCGCCTTCTTTTTCAGCGATGAAAAAGCGCACATTGGCGTGGGATGTCGGCACATGCGGGTTATGCGGATGAATCACCAGCGACACGCCCAAGGCTTCAAACCCCCGACCAGCCAGCTCAGGCCGATGGGCACTGGCGGACGGTGGCAAACCGCTGCCAAACACGTGGGAAAAGTTAACGCCGCCTTTTTCGATCACCGAACCGTTCTCGATCACACGGGTGCGACCGCCACCACCGGCAGGCCGGGTCCAGGCGTCTTCGATAAAGCGAGTATCCGTCTCGAAGGTTTCCAGGGCGTTGCAAATGCGATCTTGCAGGTCAAGCAGGTAGGCTTTAACGGCCTCGGTGCGGGTAGTCATGGCATCACCTTGAATCGGGCAAAGCTACGCGAGGCCATTGGGCGTCGGCGGCAAATGGGCGCACAGGATACCACTGCGCCCACATGCCACTGCACTTAGGTGCGCGGCAGTTGACGAAGATCAAGCTCAGGAGTCCGATAGGGGGCTACGCAGATTCGAACCCAAGGAGAAGTGCAGATGGCCAAACGTATCCAGTTCAGCGCCCACGGCGGCCCCGAAGTACTTGAGTATGTGGACTACACGCCAGCGGAGCCTGGCCCACAACAGGTCCGGGTGCGTAACGAGGCCATCGGTCTGAACTTCATCGATACCTATTTTCGCAGTGGCCTCTACGCACCGCCCGCGCTGCCATCGGGCCTGGGCGCTGAAGGCGCTGGTGTCGTCGATGCCGTGGGCAGTGAAGTCACCCAGTTCAAAGTCGGCGACCGTGTGGCCTACGGCAGCGGCCCGCTGGGTGCCTACAGCGAGTTGCATGTGTTGCCCGCCGCCAACCTGGTGCACCTGCCGGATGACATCAGTTTCGAGCAGGCCGCCGGGGCCATGCTCAAGGGCCTGACCGTGCAATACCTGCTGCGCCAGACCTACGAATTGAAAGGCGGCGAAACCATCCTGTTCCACGCTGCTGCCGGTGGCGTGGGCTCCCTGGCCTGCCAATGGGCCAAGGCCC
Organism: Pseudomonas synxantha BG33R; assembly: GCF_000263715.2. NCBI lineage: Bacteria > Pseudomonadati > Pseudomonadota > Gammaproteobacteria > Pseudomonadales > Pseudomonadaceae > Pseudomonas > Pseudomonas synxantha. The sequence continues at coordinate 49,800 of NZ_CM001514.1, read as the reverse complement.
TGGGCGTGAAGCTGATCGGCACCGTGAGTTCGCCGGAAAAGGCCGCCCTGGCCAAATCCCTGGGTGCCTGGGAAACCATCGACTACAGCAAGGAGAATGTCGCACAACGTGTGCTGGAATTGACTGACGGTAAAAAGGTGCCGGTGGTGTACGACGGCGTCGGCAAGGACACCTGGCTGACCTCTCTGGACAGCGTGGCGCCACGGGGTTTGGTCGTAAGCTTTGGCAATGCGTCGGGCGCGGTGGACGGGGTGAACCTGGGCATTCTGTCGGCCAAGGGCTCGCTGTACGTGACCCGCCCGACGCTGGCGACCTACGCCAACAATCCGGCGAACTTGCAGGCGATGGCGGACGATCTGTTTTCGATGATCAAGAGTGGCAAGGTGCGCATTGATATCAAACAGCGCTACCCGCTGGCGGATGCGGCCAAAGCGCAGACGGAGTTGTCGGCGCGACGCACGACTGGCTCAACCATTCTGTTGCCTTGAGTGCGTCATCGCAGGCAAGCCAGCTCCCACATTTGACCGCGGTGACTGATCAAATATGGGAGCCGGGCTTGCCCGCGATGGCCGCGCCTCGGTCTCAGGAGGGGCGCACGACCTCACCTGTCGCCAGGTCCCGAATCAGGCTTGGGTTCTTGCGCCCACCCAGCGCGCCACCCAACACCAAGTCCACTTGCCCGCGGAAATACTGCTCCACGCGAATACGCGTGCGTGCCGCCGGGCGCCCCTGAGGGTTGGCCGACGTGGAGATCAACGGCCCGACCTGGGCGCACAAATCTCTCACCAATGGGTGATCAGTAACCCGCAACGCCACGGTGTCATGCATACCCGTGACCCATTCGGGCAACAAGTCCTGGTGGGGCACCAGCCAGGTATTCGGCCCGGGCCAGGTGCTGGCCATGCGATCGATCCAGGTGTCCGGGAAGTCTTCGAACAGGAAGTCGAATTGACGAATGTTGTCCGCTACCAGAATCAGGCCCTTGTCCACCGAGCGGTTCTTGATCGCCAATAGCCGATCCACCGCTTCTTCATTCCACGGGTCGCAACCCAGGCCCCAGACCGCCTCGGTCGGATAGGCAATCACCGCGCCTGCGCGAATTTCCCGTGCGGCTTGCAGCACACGCCACCTGTTGACCATTATTTAATCTCCGGACTAAAGCTCTGGGCAGTTTACCGATCTTCGTTACAAAACCCAGCGCCAAAAACCGGCAGCCCCTAAACCTGGCAACGCGCCAGCCAGCACCCGCTTTCGCAGATGACCTGGCCTTCCAGCTCCAGCTCCGTAAGAGTCGCCAGCACCTGGGACAACGGCCGACCACTGGCAATCGCCAGGGCTTCACTGGTATGCGGCGCAGCATGCAGCAGTGCCACCAGTGGGTGGGTGATCGGCACCGGCGCAGGGCGCGATAACGCCTGCCAACCGCGCAGCGCCTCAAGGATGTGTTCGATGGTTTCCACCAGCACCGCGCCATCACGGATCAGTTGATGGCAACCCTTGGCACCGGGATGGTGAATGGAGCCCGGGATCGCATACACCTCGCGCCCTTGCTCTGCGGCCAGCCGTGCGGTGATCAGCGAACCGCTGGCCATGCTGGCTTCCACCACCAGAACCCCCAGCGAGAGCCCGCTGATAATCCGATTGCGCCGTGGAAAATTACCGGCCTGGGGCCCCGCGTCCAACGGAAACTCAGAAATCACCGCGCTGCCTTGGGCAATCATCGCGGCAGCGAGCTTGCGGTGGCGCTGTGGATAAAAATTTTCCAGCCCGGTGCCAAGCACCCCGACTGTACGACCGCCCACCTCCAGCGCTGCCTGGTGTGCTGCGCCGTCAATGCCCAGCGCCAAACCACTGGTGATGACAAAACCGGCGCTCGCCAGGCTGCGGGAAAAGGCGGCGGCCGTGTCCATGCCGGGGCGGGAAGCACGCCGGCTACCGACCATGGCCAACTGTGGTTTTTCCAGAATGTCCGGGTCGCCCGCAACGAATAACAGCGGCGGTGCGTCGTCGATCTGAGCGAGCAAGGCCGGGTACTCAGGTTGGTCCCACATCAGCAAATGCTGGGCCGGACGCTCTAACCAGGCCAATGCCGCACTGGCGCCATCACGGATTTGCGGGCTACGCCGAGCATCTGCGCTGATGGCGGGCACCCCGAGGGAACGCCAGGCACTGGCAGGGGCACTGAGGGCCTTGGAGGCGCAGCCGAACGCTTGGATCAATACGTGAAAACGCTTGGGACCCAGTTCTGGCAGCCTGTGCAAGCGTAGTCGGGCTTCCAGCTCTGCCGGAGAAATTTCGCTACTGTTTATCGGATTCATTTGATCATCCTTGACCGGAACAAGCTGTGGATAACTCTGTTGGTAACTTATTTAGCAGGCTATTTATTGCGCTTGTTGACGGGTCTCGAACCGATCCTTTACAGCCAGCGCGCGTGAAGCACTGAGCACCAAGGCGTAACTGAGTTTTTCATAGGTGCGAAACACCAGAAGGGTGCCGGCCGGTTCTTCCGGGAGCTGTGTTGGCGTGCCGGTAAGGACGTCTCGCACCGTGGCACCCGCCTTGATCACCGTCAGTAACTGGCCTTCGATCAATCCATCGCGGCGGCCCTTGTTCAGGGTCACGGCGTCCAGCACACCAATCTGAGTGACGCCCCTGGGGATGTCGATGATGTGCCCTGCGATAAAAGCCGTTGATTTGGCTGACTCCAGGGTGTTCAGCGCGACTGGACGTTGGGCACCAAGCAAGCGGTCACCTGGGCGGATTTCCTGGGTAACCCGCTGCACCACCAGGGTGGTGAGGTCGTCGGCGAGCACAAAGCGTGCGGTGCCGATATCGTCGGCATTGATGCCCAGTAGCTCCTGGGTGCCTGGGTCGGTGTAGACCTTGCCTCGACGAAAGATTCCGTAGCTTGGCTGGGCCGGGTCCAGATGACCGCGAGCATGCACGCGCTCACCATTGGCCCCCAGTACACGACCGCCTTGCGCTGCGACGATATAAGGCGCGTTGTCCAGGTCCTGGGGCGTATCGACAATCCGGTTATGCAGTAAAAAATGCTGGATGGCCTGTTGCGTCGCGTGATCCAGGCGTTCAGCGGGCTTGGGAATCAACGCCATGGTGACGGGGGCCCACAGCAGCAAGACGAGTAGCGATTTCCTCATGGGGTGAATCTCCTTTATTATGTGCGTTCGCGTGAAATGCCTTGGCCCTCGTGGCTTCTGAGCGTTTCACACCGGCCGTGTGGGTCCATCCCACCGCCGATTGGTCTTTACCTCACATGTGCAGCAATTACGCTTATGGCTATTTTGAACATCCTCGAATTTCCCGACTCGCGCCTGCGCACGATCGCCAAGCCGGTGGCCGTAGTGGACGACAAGGTTCGTCAGTTGGTCGATGACATGTTTGAAACAATGTATGAAGCTCCGGGCATCGGCCTCGCCGCTACCCAGGTCAACGTGCATCTGCGTGTCGTGGTCATGGACCTGTCGGAAGATCGCAGCGAACCCCGGGTGTACATCAACCCCGAGTTCGAACCGCTGACCGATGAGATGGGCGAATACCAGGAAGGCTGCCTGTCGGTGCCGGAGTTCTACGAGAACGTCGAACGCCCGTTGCGCGTGAAGATCAAGGCCCTGGACCGTGATGGCAAACCGTTTGAGCTGATTGCCGAAGGTCTGTTGGCAGTGTGCATCCAACATGAATGCGACCACCTTAACGGCAAGCTGTTTGTCGATTACCTGTCCACGCTCAAGCGGGACCGGATCAAGAAGAAGCTGGAAAAAAAGCATCGCCAGCAAGCTTGATGCCCTTCTTCCAAAGGCTTGCTGCGGCAAGCCTTTTTCTTTTGTGACTGTTTTTAACCGAGAACTCCCATGACCGAGCCATTGCGCATTGTTTTTGCCGGCACCCCTGAATTCGCCGCCGAACACCTCAAGGCGCTGCTTGCCAGCCCTTATGACATCGTCGCGGTGTACACCCAGCCGGATCGCCCGGCCGGTCGCGGGCAAAAACTGATGCCGAGCCCGGTCAAGCTATTGGCGCTTGAACACAACATAGCGGTGCTGCAACCGCCGACCCTGCGTAACGCCGAAGCCCAGGCCGAACTGGCCGCGCTGAAACCGGACCTGCTGGTGGTGGTGGCCTACGGTTTGATCCTGCCCCAGGCGGTGCTGGATATCCCGCGCCTGGGTTGCATCAACAGCCATGCTTCGCTGCTGCCTCGCTGGCGTGGTGCGGCGCCGATCCAGCGCGCTGTGGAGGCTGGCGACAGCGAAAGCGGCGTGACCGTGATGCGCATGGAGGCGGGCCTGGACACCGGGCCGATGCTGCTCAAGGTCACCACCCCGATCACCGCGCAAGACACCGGCGGCAGCCTGCACGACCGCCTTGCCGAAATGGGCCCACCTGCCGTGATCCAGGCCATCGCCGGCCTCGCAGCAGGCACCCTGGAAGGCGAGGTACAGGACGACAGCCTGGCCACCTACGCGCACAAATTGAACAAAGACGAAGCGCGCATCGACTGGAGCCGCCCGGCCGTGGAGCTGGAGCGCCTGGTACGTGCCTTCAACCCATGGCCAATCTGCCATAGCACCCTGAACGGCGAAGCCTTGAAGGTGTTGGCCGCGACCCTGGCCAATGGCAAAGGCGCCCCCGGCGAGATTATCGGCGCCAGCAAAGACGGGCTGTTGGTCGCTTGCGGTGAACAGGCGCTGTGCCTGACACGTCTGCAATTGCCCGGCGGCAAAGCGCTGAACTTCAGCGATTTGTTCAATAGCCGCCGTGAGAAATTTGCCTTGGGCACGATCCTCGGGGTGGCCGCTCAATGAACCCACGTCTGGCCGCCGCCAAGGCTCTCGCTGCCGTGCTCAACGGCAAGGCTTCGCTGAACAGTTCATTGCCCACGCAATTGGACAAGGTCGAAGACCGGGATCGCGGTTTCACCCAGGACCTGGCATTTGGCACCGCCCGCTGGCAGCCAAGGTTGTCGGCACTGGCAGCCAAGCTGCTGCAAAAACCGTTCAAGGCGGCAGACGCTGATGTCGAGGCGCTGTTGCTGGTGGGCCTCTATCAATTGCTCTACACCCGCGTACCGGCCCACGCCGCCATCGGTGAAACCGTCGGTTGCGCCGACAAGCTGAAAAAGCCTTGGGCCAAGGCCCTGCTCAATGCCGTACTGCGCCGGGCCCAGCGTGAAAGCGAAGCGCTGCTGGCCGAGTTGGAACATGATCCGGTGGTGCGCACCGCCCACCCGCGCTGGCTGCAAAAATCCCTGAAAGCGTTCTGGCCCGAGCAATGGGAAGCTATCTGCGCGGCCAACAATGCGCACCCGCCGATGATCCTGCGGGTCAACCGTCGCCACCATAGCCGTGATGCGTATCTGCAATTACTGGCCGACGCGGCCATCAACGCCACCCCGTGCGTGTACAGCACCGACGGCATCGTGCTGGAAGCCGCCACCGATGTGCGCAGCCTGCCGGGCTTTGCCGAAGGCTGGATCAGCGTGCAGGACGAGGCCGCGCAATTGGCGGCCGACCTGCTCGATTTGGCCCCCGGCCAGCGCGTACTCGACGCCTGCTGCGCGCCAGGTGGTAAGACCTGTCACATCCTTGAAGTTGAAAAAGACCTGGCCGGTGTAGTGGCTGTGGATCTTGAAGCCAAACGCCTGGTGCGCGTGCGGGAAAACCTTGCACGCCTGGGCCTCAGCGCCGACCTGATCGCCGCCGACGGCCGCAACACCGCGACCTGGTGGGACGGCAAGCCATTCCAGCGCATCCTGCTGGACGCACCTTGCTCTGCCACCGGCGTAATCCGTCGGCACCCGGACATCAAGCTGACCCGCCAGCCCGACGACATCGCCGCCCTCGCGGTGCTGCAAGGCGAATTGCTTGACGCCCTGTGGCCAACCCTGGAAGTCGGCGGCATCCTGCTGTACGCCACCTGCTCCACGCTACCCACCGAAAATACTGAGGTCATCCAAGCCTTCCTCGCCCGCACCAGCGGCGCGCGCGAACTGGACCTCGCTACCAGCGCCGGCATCAAGCAGCCCCACGGCCGCCAACTGCTCGCGCAGGAAGGCGGGCACGATGGCTTCTACTACGCCAAACTGATCAAGATCGCCGCCGCGCGCGGCTGAATGGTTTTAAGGGAGTGACCGGATGAAAATCATCATCCTTGGGGCAGGGCAGGTTGGTGGCACACTGGCCGAACATCTGGCCGGCGAAGCCAACGACATTACCGTGGTCGACACTGATGCCGAGCGCCTGCGTAACCTGGGCGACCGCCTGGATATCCGTACGGTGCAAGGCCGCGCATCGTTTCCGACGGTGCTGCGTCAGGCGGGTGCCGACGATGCCGACATGCTGGTCGCGGTGACCAACAGCGACGAAACCAACATGGTCGCCTGCCAGGTGGCCCATACCTTGTTCCATACCCCGACCAAGATCGCCCGTGTGCGCGAGGCGGCCTACCTGACCCGCGCCGGCTTGTTCGATAACGATGCCATTCCCGTCGACGTACTGATCAGCCCGGAACAGGTAGTGACCCACTACATCAAGCGCCTGATCGAGATTCCGGGCGCCTTGCAGGTGATCGACTTCGCCGAAGGCAAGGCGCAATTGGTGGCGGTGAAGGCTTACTACGGTGGGCCGTTGGTGGGCCAGCAACTGCGCCAGCTGCGCGAACACATGCCAAATGTAGAAACCCGCGTAGCAGCAATTTTCCGTCGTGACCGGCCGATCCTGCCCCAGGGCGATACGGTGATTGAAGCCGACGACGAAGTGTTTTTCATCGCCGCCAAAGCGAATATTCGCGCCGTCATGAGCGAGATGCGCAGGCTCGATGAAAGCTACAAACGCATTGTCATCGCTGGCGGTGGGCAGATTGGCGAACGTCTGGCCGAAGCCATCGAAAGCCGCTACCAGGTGAAGATCATCGAGATGAGTCCGGCGCGTTGCCGGCATTTGTCCGACACCCTCGACAGCACCGTCGTGCTGCAAGGCAGCGCCTCGGACCGCGACCTGCTGATGGAAGAGAACATCGCCGACGCCGACATCTTCCTGGCCCTGACCAACGATGACGAAGCCAACATCATGTCGTCGCTGCTGGCCAAGCGGCTGGGGGCGAAAAAGGTGATGACCATCATCAACAACCCGGCCTACGTCGACCTGATCCAGGGCGGCGATATCGATATCGCCATCAGCCCGCAGCTGGCCACCATCGGCACCTTGCTCGCCCACGTACGCCGTGGCGATATCGTCAGCGTGCACTCATTGCGCCGGGGCGCGGCGGAAGCCATCGAGGCGATCGCCCACGGTGACTCGAAGTCGAGCAAAGTCATCGGCAAGGCCATCCGCGATATTGGCCTGCCGCCGGGCACCACTATTGGCGCAATTATTCGTGATGAAGAAGTGATCATTGCCCACGACGACACGGTGATCGCCACCGGTGATCATGTGATTCTGTTCCTTGTGGATAAGAAACATATCCGCGACGTGGAGAAACTGTTCCACGTGGGCCTGAGCTTTTTCTGATCAAACGGAGTGACCGACATGCTCGAATCCCTGGAAAAAATGCTCGCCAAGGGTGTGGATAATTCGCTGCTGCGCTTCGGCTTGGGCAAGGGTTATATGGACTTGAAGGACAACGCCAAAGCCGCCGAGCATCTGGGCAAGTGTGTCGAGTTCGATCCGAAGTATTCGGCGGCGTGGAAGTTGTTGGGCAAGGCACACCAGGCCCAAGGTGACAGTGCCGCAGCACGACAGGCGTGGGAAAAAGGCATTGAAGCGGCCCAGGCCCACGGCGACAAGCAGGCCGAAAAAGAGATGACCGTGTTCCTGAAGAAACTCGATCGCCAGGCTTGATACAGGACTAAATGTGGGAGGGGGCTTGCTCCCGATGGCAGTGTGTCAGCCAATGCATATTTGACTGAACCACCGCTATCGGGAGCAAGCCCCCTCCCACATTGTTTCTATATCGGTCTTGAGTCAGGTGTGAATCAGTACCACCGCGCCTCACCCGGCGGGCGCTTCTTGAAGCGCTTCATGCTCCACATGTACTGGCTCGGGTAGGCGCCGACATAGCGCTCCACCACTTTGCTCATCGCCGCGCAGGAGGTGGCGGTGTCGGTGCTGTACATGTCTTCCGGCGCCGCTTCCAGGATCACTTTGTAGCCTGAGCCGTCCGGCAGGCGCAACGCGTGCAGGAATACGCCAACAGCCTTGTGGCCCGCGAGCATGTTCGGCACGAATTTGCTGGTGAGGGCCTGGGTGGCGAAAAACGGTACGAAGATGCCGGCGGACTCGGCTGGTTCCGGGTCGGCAGGAATGCCTACCTGGCCGCCTTTGCGCACCTCCTTGATCACGCTGAGAATGCCTTCCTTGGTCGACGCCGCCACGCGGTTGCCCAATTGCACGCGTTGTTTGCGCAGCAGTTCGTCCACCGCCTTGAGCTTGGGCGGGCGATAGAAAATGATCGGTTTGCACTGGCTGCAATAGAAGTGGTTCAGCACTTCCCAGTTGCCCAGGTGACTGGTGATACCCACCACGCCTTTGCCCGAGGCCAGGGCTTGGTGCAGCACTTCCAGGCCCTCGACTTCCCGCACCAGGTCGATGGAACGCTGGGCTGGCCAGATCCACGCGCAGGCGCTTTCGGTGAGAGACTTGCCGATGTCCATCAGGCTGCGGCCCACCAGGCGCTCGCGCTCGGCCGGGTCCATGTCCGGGAAGCACTTGGAGAGGTTGATCCGCACGGTGTCGCGGGAGCGGTTGGGGGTTTTCCACATGATCCAGCCGATGCCCGTGCCGACGGCTTGTACAGCGCGCCAGGGCAGCAGGGCAAACAACCGGAGAGCGCCTACCAGCAAGGCGCCTTTAAACTTTTCCACAGGTCACTCCTGATCGTGTGTGGTGCGCAAAACCGGCATTCTAACCGGCGTTGACCAAGTCCGCGTAACGGTCACAGTCCTGGGTGTGGTCCATGACCATGCCCGAGGCCTGCATGAAGGCGTAGCAGATGGTCGGCCCGACGAAGGTGAAACCGGCTTTTTTCAAGGCGCGGCTCATGGCTTCAGCCTCGGGTGTAATGGCCGGGACGTCGCTGCGATCCTTGAAGTGATTGACCTTGGGTTTGCCGCCGACAAATGACCACAGCAACCCCACCGGGTCTTCCAGCGCCAGCCAGGCCGCCGCGTTGCGCCGTGTAGCATTGAGCTTCAAGCGATTGCGCACGATGCCCGGATCCTGCATCAGCGCCTCGATTTCTTCATCGCTTAACCGCGCCAGGCGCTGCGCATCAAAGCCGAACAAGACCTTTCGATAATGCTCGCGTTTGCGTAAAACAGTGATCCAGGACAGACCCGCCTGGAACCCTTCGAGCAAAAGCAACTCGAACAAACCCTGCGCATCGCGCAGCGGCGTTCCCCACTCTTGATCGTGATAAGCCATGTACAGCGGATCTTCAGAACACCAAAAGCAGCGTGGCATAAGGCTCCAGGGAGTGGTGGCGGGGCCGAATCGGGTATACTCCCGCTCTTTAAATCGCAGCCCAAGTAACAGGTGAATTTCGTGAGCCAGCCTACGCCAGCCGTGCGTACCTTCCAAGACTTGATCCTCGCCCTCCAGCAATACTGGGCCGAGCAAGGTTGTGTGGTACTTCAGCCCTACGATATGGAAGTAGGCGCCGGCACTTTCCACACCGCTACATTCCTGCGGGCCATCGGCCCGGAAACCTGGAACGCCGCTTATGTGCAGCCCAGTCGCCGCCCGACTGACGGCCGCTACGGCGAAAACCCGAACCGTCTGCAGCACTACTACCAGTTCCAGGTGGTATTGAAGCCCAACCCGGACAACTTCCAGGAACTCTACCTGGGCTCGCTCAAGCATGTGGGCCTGGACCCACTGGTGCACGACATCCGTTTCGTCGAAGACAACTGGGAATCGCCAACCCTGGGCGCCTGGGGCCTGGGCTGGGAAGTCTGGCTCAATGGCATGGAAGTGACGCAGTTCACTTACTTCCAGCAAGCGGGCGGCATCGAATGCTACCCGGTCACCGGCGAGATCACCTATGGCCTGGAGCGTCTGGCCATGTACCTGCAAGGCGTGGATTCGGTCTACGACCTGGTATGGGCTGATGGCCCATTCGGCAAGGTGACCTACGGCGATGTGTTCCACCAGAACGAAGTGGAGCAGTCCACCTACAACTTCGAACACGCCAACGTCGACAAGCTGTTCGAACTGTTCGACTTCTATGAAAGCGAAGCCAAGCGGCTGATCGAACTCGACCAGCCGCTGCCGTTGCCAAGCTATGAAATGGTGTTGAAGGCGTCCCATACCTTCAACCTGCTGGACGCCCGCCGTGCCATCTCGGTAACTGCGCGCCAGCAATACATCCTGCGTGTGCGCACGCTGGCACGTTCCGTCGCCCAAGCCTATTTGCTGGCTCGCGCCAAGCTGGGCTTCCCGATGGCAACCCCTGACCTGCGTGATGAAGTGTTGGCTAAGCTGGAGGCTGCACAATGAGTGCTCAAGATTTCCTGGTTGAACTGGGCACCGAAGAGCTGCCACCCAAGGCACTCAATACCCTGGCCGATGCATTCCTGGCCGGTATCGAAAAAGGCCTGCAGACTGCCGGCTTGAAGTTTGAAGCCAAAAAAGTCTACGCCGCGCCGCGCCGCCTGGCTGTGCTGCTGACCGCGCTGGAAACCCAGCAGCCGGACCGCAACATCAACCTGGACGGCCCACCGCGCCAGGCAGCTTTCGATGCCGACGGCAACCCGACACAAGCCGCCCTTGGCTTTGCCAAGAAATGTGGCGTAGAGCTGAGCGAGATCGACCAGAGCGGTCCGAAACTGCGTTTCAGCCAGGTCATCACCGGCAAGCCGACCGCCAGCCTGCTGCCGACCATCGTTGAAGACTCCCTGAACGACCTGCCTATCCCCAAGCGCATGCGCTGGGGTGCGCGCAAGGAAGAGTTCGTACGTCCGACCCAATGGCTGGTAATGCTGCTCGGTGACCAGGTCATTGATTGCACCATCCTCGCCCAGAAGGCTGGTCGTGATTCCCGTGGTCACCGCTTCCATCATCCCGAAAGCGTGCGCATCACTTCGCCGGCCAACTACCTCAACGACCTGCGCGCCGCTTACGTATTGGCCGATGCCAATGAGCGGCGCGAGCTGATCAGCAAGCGCACCGAAGAATTGGCCCGCCTGCAGGAAGGCACCGCCATCGTGCCGCCAAGCCTGCTGGACGAAGTTACCGCTCTGGTGGAATGGCCGGTGCCGCTGGTGTGCTCGTTCGAAGAGCGTTTCCTCGACGTGCCACAAGAAGCCTTGATCACCACCATGCAGGACAACCAGAAGTATTTCTGCCTGCTGGACGCAGAGGGTAAGTTGCTGCCGCGTTTTATCACTGTGGCCAACATCGAGAGCAAGGACCCGCAGCAGATCATCGCCGGTAACGAGAAAGTCGTTCGCCCGCGCCTGACCGATGCCGAGTTCTTCTTCAAGCAAGATAAGAAGCAGAAGCTCGAAGACTTCAACCTGCGCCTGCAAAACGTGGTGTTCCAGGAAAAACTCGGCAGTGTCTACGACAAGGCCGTACGGGTTTCCAAGCTGGCGGCCTACATTGCGCCACGCATCGGCGGCGACGCAGCCTGGGCCGCCCGTGCCGGCTTGCTGTCCAAGTGCGACCTGGCCACCGAGATGGTCGGCGAGTTCCCTGAGATGCAAGGTGTCGCCGGTTACTACTACGCCCTCAACGACGGCGAGCCGGACGATGTCGCCCTGGCCCTGAACGAGCAGTACATGCCACGCGGTGCCGGTGCAGAACTGCCGACCACCCTGACGGGTGCGGCCGTGGCCATCGCCGACAAGCTCGATACGCTGGTGGGTATCTTCGGTATCGGTATGTTGCCCACCGGTAGCAAAGACCCGTATGCCCTGCGCCGTGCGGCATTGGGCGTGCTGCGGATCCTGATCGACAAGAAGCTGGATCTCGACCTGACCCAGGCCGTGGTGTTCGCCGTCGGCCAGTTCGGGGCCAAGGTCAAGCAAGCCGGACTGGCCGAGCAAGTGCTGGAGTTCGTGTTCGACCGCCTGCGTGCGCGTTACGAAGACGAAGGCGTGGACGTTTCCGTCTACCTGTCGGTACGTGCCCTGCAACCGGGTTCGGCACTGGACTTCGACCAGCGCGTACAAGCCGTACAAGCGTTCCGCAAGCTGCCGGAAGCCGATGCCCTGGCGGCCGTGAACAAGCGTGTGTCGAACCTGCTGAGCAAGGCCGACAACCTCGGCAATGCCGACGTTGACCCAAGCCTGTTTGCCGATGCCAAGGAGTTCTCTCTGAACTCGGCCATCGCCAAGGCCGAGAACGCCGTGAAACCGCTGATCGCCGAGCGTAACTACGCTGAAGCGTTGGCGCGCCTGGCGTCTCTGCGTGAACCGGTAGACGCCTTCTTCGAAGCGGTGATGATCAATGCCGACGATGCCGGCGTGCGGAAAAACCGTTACGCCATGCTCGCGCGTCTGCGTGGCCTGTTCATCAATATCGCTGACATTTCCGTATTGGGCTGATCATGTTGAAACTGCTGATTCTCGATCGGGACGGGGTGATCAACTACGACTCCGACGCTTACATCAAGTCGGTACAGGAGTGGATCCCCTTGCCCGGCTCGATCGAGGCCATCGCGCAGTTGAGCAAAGCCGGCTGGACGGTGGCGATCGCCACCAACCAGTCCGGCATCGCCCGCGGTTACTACGACATCGCCACCCTGGACGCCATGCACGCGCGCTTGCGTACGTTGGTAGCCGAACAGGGCGGTGAGGTGGGGCTGGTGGTTTACTGCCCTCACGGGCCGGATGAGGGCTGCGATTGCCGCAAGCCCAAGCCTGGCATGTTGAAAATCATTGCAGAACATTACAAGGTGCCCTTGGCTGGGATATGGTTCGTCGGGGACAGCCTCGGTGACCTGGAGGCGGCCAAAGCCGTCGACTCTCAGCCAGTTTTGGTAAAGACCGGAAAAGGCGAAAAGACCCAGGCGAAAAACCTGCCGGTAGGCACTTTGATTTTTGACGATCTGGCGGCGGTTGCCGCAGAACTTATTAACAACTAGCCGCCCTCGACTTCCTGACCAAGGATTGTTCGGGAGTGCGCTTTTAACAGGCGGGCCGTGTCCCGCAACGGTAAATGCCGCCATGTCGATCTTGCAGGCCATCAGAACCTTTTTCTTTTACCTGCTGCTGGGCACCAGTTCGTTTCTCTGGTGCACCCTGAGCTTTTTTATTGCCCCCTTCCTGCCGTTCAAGGCGCGTTATCGCTTCATCAACGTTTATTGGTGCCGTTGCGCGTTGTGGCTGAGCAAGGTGTTCCTGAACATCCGTTTCGAGGTCAAGGGCGCAGAAAACGTCCCGGACCAACCCTGCGTGATTTTGTCGAACCACCAAAGCACTTGGGAAACCTTCTTTCTTTCCGCGTACTTCTCGCCCCTGAGCCAGGTGCTTAAGCGTGAACTGTTGTACGTTCCGTTCTTTGGCTGGGCCATGGCCATGTTGCGCCCGATCGCCATTGACCGTGACAACCCCAAGGCGGCGCTCAAGCACGTGGCCAAGAAGGGCGACGAGTTGCTCAAGGACGGCGTCTGGGTGCTGATCTTCCCCGAAGGTACGCGTGTGCCCTACGGCACCGTAGGCAAGTTCTCGCGGGGCGGTACCGCATTGGCGGTCAACGCCAACCTGCCGGTGCTGCCCATTGCCCACAATGCCGGCAAGTTCTGGCCGAAGACCGGCTGGGCCAAACGCGCGGGCACCATCACCGTGGTTATAGGCGAGCCGATGTACGCAGAAGGCGAGGGGCCGCGTGCGATTGCTGCACTGAACGACCGCGCAGCAGCGTGGAATGAAGCGCAGCAGCGAGCCATGGGTTCCCTGCCTCCTGAGCCCTTGGTAGTCGAGACCCCGGCGATTTGAGAATCTGTGGATAACCTGTGTACGCTTTGTTGGCGAATTGGCTTTTTTGATTCATAACATGCTGATTTAGCTGCATATTTCTGAAGGTCATAAAATCTCGAAAAACGTGCATAAGTTTTTTCTTCATAAAAAAACCGGTCCTTGTGACCGGTTTTTTATGCACAGCAGAAAAGTCGGTTTTTTAGTCTTCCAACTGCGGCAATAACAGGATGAATGTCGAGCCCTTGCCCAGCTCACTTTCACAAACGATGCGTCCGCCGTGCCGTTCCACCACAGCCTTAACCATCGTCAGCCCCAGTCCAAGACCGTCACTGCCCTGGGCCGAATCGAAACGCCGGTATTGGCTGAACAGTTCCGGTAAATCATCGGGGGCAATCCCCGGCCCCTGATCGCTGATGCGGCATTCCAACCACCCCTGTGCACTGCCGTGTCTTAACCTGACGGTAGTGCCGGATGGGGAGTATTTGATCGCATTCTCCAGCACGTTGAACAACGCACGGGTGAGCAGTGATTGATCGGCATGGATCATGGCTTCATCCGCTTCATCCAGGTCGTGGACCAGGTGGATGCCCTTGAGTTGCGCAATCACCGCCACTTGATCAAAGGCGTCCATCACCAGCATGGCGAACAAGGTAGGCTGGAACTGGTAACCGTCAGCCTCGGCCTTGGCCAATTGCACAAAGGATTCGGTAAGGCTCAAGGCCCGTCTGACCTGTTGCTCGACCTGGGCAAAGACTGGCGATTCGCCGTTATGCACATCCAGCAGGGCGAGGATCGCCGAATGGGGTGCGCGTAGGTCGTGGGAGAGGAAGCGCAGCATGGTCTCGCGATGCTGCTGGGCTTCTCGCTCCTTGCTCAGGTCCGTCAGGCTCAACAGCCATCCGAGGGCGAAGTCACCTTCGGCCGGAAGCAACGGCGCAAGCTCCATCCGCAGACTGCGTTGGTGGATATCGCGGAACTCGACCAATTCCAGTGCTGACAGGGCAGGGCGTACGCCGTTATGCAGCGGGGGATAACCCAAATCGGCGAGTTGTTCGATGAGGTTTGAATTGACCAGGTCGTTACCGAACACATCACGGGCTACACGGTTGGCCAACAGAATATTGCCCTGTGGGTCGGTTATCAGCGTAGCCACCGGCAGGCATTCCAACCCGTCAGCCATAAAGCGCCGCGTATCACGCGTACGACTGACTGCCTGCTCAAGGGCAAAGATCCGCCCCTGCAACACATCACCCTTGCTGGCGGGCGCACGACGACGCTCCGGCAGCACCTTGGGCTCGTTATCCAGCCGCGCCAGTTCCCAACCAAAGTAGGCCAGGATGACGCTCAGGCGCCGCCAGTTCCAGATGAGATAGCTGAGTAACAGCCCGATCAAACATGCGGCGGGAGACCACCAATGCCCAAGGCGCAGCAATGCCCATGAGCCCACGAGCGCCGCGGTCATGCCACCCAGGGTCATCCACAGGGCGTAGCGAGGGCGATACAGCAGAAGGCCCAGCAGCAAGGTCACCAAGGATGTCGCCAACAGGGCAGCAAGCCATCCGGGCAGGTCGACAATGCTGCGTCCCTGCAACAGACCATTGAGGATATCGGCCTGGATCTCCACTCCTGCGGTCGTGCCGACGGTGGAGGAGAGCGGTGTCACAAAACGATCGGCCATTCCATACGCCGTGGCACCTATCAGAATCAGCCGGCCGCGCAGTGTCTCGGGAGGTACCTCGCCGCGTAATACGCTGAGGTAGGACACGCTGGGAAAGTGGTCATCTTCCGAGGTGAAAGGCACGCGGATTTCATGCTCCTGATGCCACTGCTGGCTGCTGGGCTCCTGGGCAAGGCCCGGCATTACCGGTGCTTGCTCACTCAGCGCGAACGCCAGCCATGCCAATTGAGGGAGCGTGCTTCCCGGTGGGCCTTCACGCAGATACACGCTGCGTACGATGCCGTCGCTATCCGCTTCGACGTTGATATGCCCCACGCCCTTGGCGCACTTGAGCAACGGTGACAGCGGCTCTCCTGGCAGGCTGGGACTTACACTGCTATCACCGACGATGGGCAGCAGTACATTGCCAGCATTGCAGACCGCATCAGCCAACCGTCGTCCATCGGCCCCCTTGCTAGGTTCGCTGAAGACTACGTCAAACAGAATGCCTGCCGGCTGGGCGGCGCTAAGGCGTTCAATCAGATCTGCATGCACGCTGCGCGGCCACGGCCATGGGCCGAGTACTTCCAGGCTGGGCGCATCAATGGTGACCAGCAGAATCCGTGGATCCACCGGTAAAGGTGTCAGTCGGCGCAGGCTGTCGTAGAGAGGGTTATTCAGTGCCAGGCCCGGGCTCAAGGACAGGTAAACGGTAAAGGGAAGTAACACCAGCCCGATCAACAACCATTCACGGACCAACCCGTGGAACAACAGCTGTGCCTGGGTGGGTTGGCGTTTCTCGGCTTTACGCCATAGTTTCACAGGGCTACCGCCGAAAGTATGCGAAGGCATTGATGGTCATCGGGTAAAGGTGTCATAGGCCCACTCCCTCTCCATGTGGTGACGTTCAACAGTGTTCTGAAACAAGTGAAGCTTATTTCGGTCTCAGTTGAGGACTTTACCCAGAACCGTGCAACAAACCATACCTCACCTTGTTGCAGGGCAGGGGTATGAGCGAGTCCTTTTCCTCACAGACAGGAGCCGGTATCTTTGCTTTGAGCATCACGGGATCTTATCAGCGTATCGAGAGATACAAGGATCGTAGAATCCGCCCATAATTGTTCAGATTCAGAGGCTGGCTTTGCACAGTCGCCTCTCATTAAAGCAGTCGTATTTTTTGTAGGAAGGACCCCCATGCGAGTCGCAATACTGGATGACGAGCCCGCCGAGTTGCGACGGGTGGAACAGACACTGCGACAGATTCCCAGCACTGCAGAACAGCCATGGTCGCTGCATTTCTTTGAGCGCGGCGAAGACCTGCTGCGCCAACTGCGGCGGGAAACCTTTGACCTGCTGATCCTGGATTGGCAACTGCCGGATATCTCGGGCATTGCCTTGTTGCGCTGGACCCGCGAACACATGGAATCGCCCCCCGCGGTAATCATGCTCACCAGTCGCGATGCCGAAAGCGATATCGTCACCGCACTGAACAGCGGCGCAGATGATTACGTCAGCAAACCCTTTCGCCCCAACGAGCTCAAAGCACGCGTCAGCGCCGTCCTGCGACGTCACGGCCTGCAGAAGTCGGCTACCCAGGAAGTGCAGAGCTTTAATGACCTAACGTTCGACGATGCCGAACTGACCGTCACCCGCGCCGGCAAACCCATTAACCTGACAGAACGGGAATACCGCCTGGCCAGTTGCCTATTTGCCAACCTGGCCCGGCCGCTGTCTCGCGAGTACCTGTATGAGCGGTTTTGGAGCCATGAGGAAATGGTCTCGTCACGGCCTTTGGATACTCATATCTACCGTCTGCGTAACAAGCTCGGGCTGACGGCGGATCGCGGCTGGCAGCTGTTGACGATCTATGGATATGGGTATCGTTTGGAGAGTGTGGCTACTACGGCGCAAAGTTGAAATCTTGATGTTCCACGTGGAGCATTTTAAAACGCTTAACCATCACCCAATAAAAAAGGCCAACGCTAAGCGCTGGCCTTTTTGTTCAAGCAGGTTTACCTGATGTCGATGGGCGGATTAAGTGTCGCCTAGAGCCGCCTGGATTAAGGGGACATTGCTACATACTGGGCAGGAGAAATGTCATGTATGTGCCGTATTTGCTGTCGTTTGCTAAGCCTTAGCCAGGAATAAATGTCGTTTTCCTGAGAGTCGTCTATCAACCGTGAATGTCCACCGGTCTGAAAGGCACACTATGATCTTGGCTCTGATCTTTTCGGGCTGGCGCATCTCCGCAACCACCGTACCCACACTGCCTATCAGCGAAGTCGGAAAGATAGAGTGAATCTGTGGGATAGCAGGTCTCTAAAAATTGCTGACGAATAGGGGGATTGAAGAAAAGCTGAACAGTGTTGTGCAAATCACCTTTCTTCACGGAGACAAAAAAGCCCCTGTAAAGAGGGGCTCGAAAAAGTAGCAGTGTAGATTAGGTCAAATCTACAGTTGGAGCAGTTGGGGCGTACGCCTTGACCGCAGCAATCCCACCGTCACGGGCTTGGGAGCTAGTATAGGTTTCACTCGTACCGATCACCTGGCCGTTACTGGCATTCAACGTGAAATAATACTGAGCATTCGTAGACAGAAGCTTCTTGTAATAGCTGTCGTAAGGCGCATGTGCTTTGACGGATTGGATGCCGTTTTGGCAATTTGCCTTAGTAGTATAAGCCTCGCTTGCTAGGATTTTTTCACCATTTGGAGCCTTAAGCCGGAAATAATACTGTCGGTTTGTACCCAGAAAAATCTCGAATTTCGCGCTCATTTTTTACTCCTTATTTCTCTTTGCGGACGCCTTTGAACGGCGTTTTGTCCGAAGTTTTCACGTCCATAAACTGGCCGGTCTCAGTATCCCGTTTAACCCAATGACCCGATGGGGTTTGAGTTTGAGAGCGATCCCGGACAGCACCATTGCGATGCCCATCACCCGAAGGAGGATTCGTAGCCATAATTATTACCTTTCTGATTAATTTACACTGTTTAACCAGGGGTCAAAACCCTTGGCTCCGTGAAGAAGACTACTCTCAAATTCTGAATGTGTAAACCTGTTTAAGCAGATTCCGCTATGGCGTAGTACATGAACTCGATTCCGCCAGACTCTGCTGCTTCCTCTGCCCTCAAAATATACCCGCTATCTAAAAGCTTTTTCAGCTTGGTGCTGGCATTAGGAACAGATATTTTCAGAAGATCTGCGGCTCTAGCGGTCGTGATAGAGCCGTTGGACAGGACGCAGCCCAATAGGTCGGCGGCGGATGGACTCAACTCGGGCCCAATGACCTCAAAGCTGCGATTCGTCCAGACAGTGAGCGGCTGCTCTTTCGCCTGAGCCGCGTAGCGCCAGTTATCGAGCAAGTCTCGACTTTTGACATCCTTAAGGAAAAAACCGCGCTCGCCTTTGAAAAGCTTGGCGACTGCTACGACACTTTCACGCGGGAAGGATGCATCCGTAGCCTCAATCCCATCCAAAGAGATGCCAAAGATTAACGCGTGAGGATTGGCCTCGACGACGTCCAACAGCATTCTAAAGGTCGCCTTCCCCTGCACATTGCCGAAGGGATGATCGTCGCCAGTTAGGTCTAAAAGCTTGATAATGGGGGTTTTCTGATTCATTTTCTCAGTTTAACCAGAGTCTCTTCACTGTCAATCAGAAACTCTACACAGATGTGTGTTCCCAGGATGGACGGCAAATTCAATCGGTGGTCAGTGATCAGCCGGGTCTTCTCGTAGACCAATATAAGCTCAAAGTTCTGCTGACGTATCGTGACCGTAGCGTCAAATTTAGCCGCCACCTCACCGCTGACTTTTAGACCCAGGCCGCGCGCGTCATCCTCTGAACGAGAGATTCGACCTCGCTTGAAAATCTGCAACAGCAGTTGCGGCCCTAGATCAGGTGCGGAGAGATCCAAGCTTTGAAAAACCTCAGGATGCCGCGTCGCGAGCACCGGCATGAGACTGCCGACGATACCGACGCCGCTATCAGATATAACAGTCTGGACCTTTTTGCTCCTCGGATAGTATTGGAGGGCAGCAAAACCAGGGATCTGCGACTGCGCATGATCCCGTACATTTCCAAAAAGCTCCGAGATAAAAGTGAACGAGGCCTCATAACGCTCACCCGCGAATGTCACTAGGCTTTTTTTGAATCGCTTAGGAATACTTTCATCAGGCACTTGATGATGAATTACGGCCAGCTCTATAACTCCGTCATTGTTGCCTCGATAGGCCTCGGCAGCTGACCGGCTTGGTCGTCTCGGGAGGACCCGGACTTCCGAATTGAGATGATCAAAGAAGCCCAGACGATTCAGGTAGGTCCGCGTCTTTGAGCAATCAGTAAGATCGATAGCAACTGACTTACCAAGGAACGTCAACTGGTTACACAGGGCGAGAACTCGGGCTGCCGCGTCAATCATGAGCTTGCAACCGACGGGCAAAACAAACTCTACCTCAGTGCATTTGAAATCCAGGGGTGACCCAGCCGTAGCCAGGGCTTGCTCAAAGGACTTGCAATCAACCCATGCTTCCTCCATGAGCCGAACTCTGATTTTTTCCGGACTCACTAGTGACCAGAACCGATCTGTGTCCACAGAAAAAATATGAGGATTTCCGTAGAGGATAGGGTTGACCACAGTCTTATGGGACTTGAGTAGTCGAGCGATATTCTTAACCGGCTCAGCTGGGCTTTCTCTCAGAATTCTTTCAATATCCGTAATCATCGATATTTGCTCAACCACATGGTGTCCTTGCCATACAAGCCTTTCTCGCTCGTCAAAGCGGCGGCTCTCTGAGCCATCATGGATATCCGAAGTGTCATCTCAGCGTCAGTCCTGCTTCGGTGGTATCAGCATCGCTTTCTACATCTTCGCCTTCCTCCTGCACATCTCCTTTGTAAGCAGTTTTGCAGGTAGCTTGCTCAATCAGCGCCAGCAGCTGTCGCTGCCTATCCTCCATAAACTCCTCAAAAGCGTCCCCCCTGAGTATCTCAGGATCGATAAAATGAGATTTGAGGTAATTATTTAAGTTTTTCGAACCCACACCAGGTGTTGAGGTGTCGCCCAGGAGCTTGAACAGGTCGATAGGGTTGGTTTGAAATGTTGAACCCGCCATCGGAGCAATCCTTCGCGAACTGATGCAAGAAAGCCAGCATGCCTTTTTGGCTCGTATCCGCATAGCTCTTCTTGAGTACAAAACAGTACTACTTAAGCTCAGCTCCGCCTGACATAGACAAGCAACAATCAATTGCATCCACCGCCCGTATCAAATCCAACCTCAGCGATGGAAGCGTCGCGAACATTACAACGCTGTTACGTTGAGACATTTCCAGAAAGCTTGCCAAGACGGCATCGGAGTGCTGAATAAGACGAGCCAAATGCTCACCTCGCGGGCCGCAAGTCCCTCTCAGCCAGTTTTTGGCAGTCCTCTCGTTCGCATTTGTCCACTTCATTAGTGTCTTAACTGCTTGGTGCGTCGAGCCCAGCTCACCTTGCAAAGCCACCGCCAATCCCGATGCGTAATCTTGCCTAGTCGGAAAAGTTTTGCCCTTTTTAGGAAGCATTTTTCCTCCGTTAATCATCTATGGTTGAAAGACACACCGCTTGCTTGAGTAGCGCCCCGACGGCGCACGTCTAGTGTGGATGCACGCAGGGGCTATTGCGTATGCGCAGTCATAAAAGTGCTCACTCAGAAAGCTCACGCCACGACGCAGGCTCGGCAGCGGCTTACGTCCGGATGTCCACAGAACATCAGCAGTATTCAACTGAAAATCAGCTCGACACAATCAAGCTCTATGCGGCAGCGCACTCCCTCGAAATCGTCAAAATTTACACCGACGCCGGTAAAAGTGGTCTTCGCCTAGAAGGGCGTGATGCTTTGATTCAATTGTTCACCGACGTTGAAAGCGGCCAAGTCAGCTTCTCCACCATTCTCGTCTACGACGTCAGCCGCTGGGGCAGATTTCAAGATCCGGATTTGGCTGCCAGCTTCGAAGTAAGGTGCCGACAGGCCGGTGTCTCGGTTCACTATTGCGCAGAGCAATTTGCTAATGACGGATCCCCTCTCTCGAACGTCGTCAAGAATCTAAAGCGAATGATGGCCGGTGAGTACAGCCGCGAATTATCAGTGAAAGTTTTTGCAGGGCAGGCACGTCTGATTCAAATGGGCTTCAGACAAGGGGGGATGGCAGGCTATGGGCTAAGAAGGCAACTCGTGGATGCAGCCGGAGCCCCCAAAGCTGAACTGGTTTTAGGTCAACACAAAAGCATCCAGACAGATCGTGTCAAACTGATCCCAGGGCCATCGGAGGAGGTCGCGACGGTTCAGTGGATCTATAAGCAATTTGTTGAGGCGGGCTATACCGAAAGGGAGATTGCCGAGCAGCTAAATAATCGCGGACTCCAAAGCGACCTGGCCAGGCCATGGACCAAGGGTGCAGTCCACCAAGTGCTCACGAATGAGAAGTACATAGGAAATAATGTCTGGAATCGCTCATCTTTCAAACTCAAGGATGAGCACGTACGAAACCCTCCGGACCAATGGGTTCGAGCAGATGGTGCATTTCCAGCCCTAGTGGATCCAGTATTGTTCGCCGCTGCCAGGGAGATCATCCAGTCACGCAGCTATCGTATGCCCGATGCCGAGATGCTGGAGAGACTCAAACAGCTCTATGAAAAATCTGGCTATCTGTCGGGTCTGATTATCAATGAGTCTGACGATTGCCCCTCCAGCACGGCGTATCAATATCGATTTGGCAGCCTTCTACGGACTTACTCGCTGATTGGCTACACCCCCTCTCGGGATTACGACTACGTTGCCGCCAATCATCAACTTCGACTGATGCACCCACTAATTCTGGCTCGGACGGTGGAGCACATTCAGCAAGTAGGAGGAAGAGTCGCCATCGATCCCGTAAGCGACCTACTCCAAGTCAACGAAGAGCTGCTGATTTCTCTTGTACTGTGCCGCTGTCAGCGTGGTAGCTCTGGGGCAAGTCGTTGGAAAATTCGCTTCGACCTTGGTCTCTCGCCAGATATCACCGTAGCCGTCCGTATGGAACCGGGAGAAGAGTTAGCCCGCGATTACTACATACTGCCGACAATCGATATTCAACAGCCCAACATCCGTCTGAATGAGTCCAACGCCTCCAACCTGGAAATCTATCGCTACGACAGCCTCGAAGCACTTGCGCAGCTGTCTCGTCGCACTGTTGTGGGAAAAGCCGCATGAACATGCCACAACACCCTCGAAGCCCACATCATGTCGGGGAGGCTGCAATCATCCAAATGATCAGTCTGGATCGTATTCGAGTCCTCAACCCTCGTGCGCGCAATAAGCAGGTGTTTGCCAAGCTGGTCGAAAATATTTCGAGCTTGGGCTTGAAGCGCCCGATTACCGTCACACCCTCCAACGCCCAAGAGCCTAAAGGTTTGTTCGAATTGGTATGCGGGCAAGGGCGATACGAAGCTTTTTGTGCGCTCGGCGAAAGAGAAATCCCCTGTGTCGTCGTCAGTGCCAGTGAGGCAGACCGATTTCTCATCAGTCTTGTAGAAAACCTTGCACGCCGTAAACACACCAACAAGGACTTACTTTACTCCATCCAAATCCTTTCAGAGCGCGGATACACCACCAAACAAATCAGCGTCAAAACCAGCTTGGATCCGACTTATATCAACGCCATTCTTGTGCTCTTGCGCCAAGGAGAGGAACGGCTGATCGCCGCCGTGGAGAAAGGCTGGCTACCACTCAGTATCGCCACCGAAGTCGCCAGATCTAGTGATACCGAGGTGCAAGTGGCGATGGTGAAAGCCTATGAGACAGGTGTATTGAAAGGCGAACAGCTGATCAAGGTCAGACGATTAATCGACAGACGAAGGGCCTTGGGGAAAAATTATGGCCAACGGCGATCAACCGCCGACCAAACGACGACGCCGCAAAAACTCCTGAGGACCTACCAAACCGAGGTCAGGCGCCAGAGAGTCATGATTAAAAAATCCGACATCAATGAGCAACGCCTACTAATCATGGTAACTGCCATGCGGCGACTGCTGGCCGACGATTATTTCTGCACGCTGCTGCGCAGCGAAAAAATTCCGGACATGCCTAAGTCGTTGGCTGATCGTATTCAAGGTGAGGGCTGATCATGGCCAAGGTGAAACAAGGCTTTGAGAGACAGATTATCCCTGTCCACCTCGACCAGATTTTACCGACCCGAACTCTGGATAAGGAGATCGAGCAAAGCAAAAAATACTTAACCATCATGACGTCCATTCGGGAGCTGGGCGTCATTGAGCCGCTCGCGGTGCATCGACAACATAATAACGTGGAGGGTACTTCAACCTTCATGTTGCTGGATGGCCATCTTCGCTTGTACGCGTTAAAAGCACTGGGCGCCAGCGAGGCCCTGTGCCTGCTATCAACCGATGACGAAGGCTTTACCTACAACCGGCAGATCAACCGCTTAACGCCTGTGCAAGAGCACAAGATGATCCTCGCCGCTATTCATAAGGGCATTTCCCCAGCCCTGATTGCCAAGGTACTGGGCATCAACGTGGACCGCATCCATGAGCGCCAGCACTTGCTTGATGGCATTGCCCCTGAAGTAGCGGAAATGCTCAAGGTCAAAATGGTAAGCCAGGACGTTTTTCGTACGCTTAGAAAAATGAAACCCTTCCGCCAAATTGAAGCGGTAGAACTGATGGTTTCCGCCAACTGCTTCACCCAGACCTATGCAGCGATGGTGCTGGCGGCGACGCGCCCAGACATGTTGATTGAGAAAAAAACCAACCTCGCATCCGAGGTCAGCGTTGAGGAAATCGCAAGGATGGAACGCGAGATGGAAAAGCTGTACCACGATTACAAAGTCGTTGAAGAAACGCTGGGGGAAACGATGCTGATTCTTGTGGTTGCGAAGGGCTATATCGTACGACTGCTACGCAATGAAAACATATCGAGCTACTTAAACCGCTGCCATGGCGAACTCTTGGAAGAGCTAAGCGCGATCATAGACGCGGTCAGTTCCGACGCCAGAACGCCCGAACGGGAATGACCATTTAAAAACCGATCTTTTTCAGTAACGCTCAAGTGGTCTGAGTGAAACCGCTGAGAGGGGCCAAATCGAACTGCAATCTTCTAGGCACAGGCCCCCCATCGTCTGCAAAGGCAGGTCGAACAAGGGTGTGCTTTCATCAAGACGGCAACGCACTATCTTCATCCAGAATGGACGCGCCGCTGGGCGTGAGCGGATCCAACCAATCAGCCATACCCCGCGCCCAATTCAGCAACGACCGCTGCTCTGGATTGATATCCTCACCCTGGTGCTCCTCCAGCGCCGCAAGATATTCCCGAAGGCGTACAGCACGCTGCCAACGCAGCGCCTGGTCTTCCAGTTGGGCCAAACGTTCTCGTTCTAGCGCTTGTGCTTGCTGTCGTTGCACAAGGGAGTGCCGGACCGCCTCGCGTTCCGCAGCCTCAATCGCGTACCGCTCTTCGCGCTGAAGAATCTCAACCGCTCGGGTCACCATCAGCACAATCAAGTGATTGAGCTGATCCTCTACCGAGCGGGCGCTGGAATCACTGACTTTTCCACCAAAACCGTCGCTGACAATTACCTGCAATTTTCCCGTGGGCTGAAACTGCCACTTCGGCCAATACCCTGCCTCACCAGCGGCGGCTTCCGCCCGCTCTGTGGCGGTGGGCACATAGTTCAGGCGATGCGTGGGTTCATAAAAACGGACAGTCAACGCCACACCCAAGACTTTCACCTCCATACGCTGCCGCCCCGGTGTCAGGCTATAGCCCCGCATTTCCAGGGATTGCAGCAGGGCATTGGCCACGCTCAAGGTGCGCGACAGCAATGCTGGTGACACGGAAAGATCCAAGGTGCCTGCGGTGGTTTGCGGCAACCCTCGCGCATCAATTCTTGGACGTTGCAGCGAAGCCTGGGCCGCAACCACCACGGGGTGCCAAGCCTGCACAGGCATCACTACGCGGATGCGGTTTTCCTCTCGGGCCTCAAACTCGATCACCGCCGCCAACCGAGGATCGACAGGCGTAGGAGAATCAATAGTCGCCGGGCGAGTGGGGCGTCGCAAAGCACTGGGTGCACCGGTGTAAGCCGTTAAGACAGGGGCAACAGGTACCGATTTACCCGCCGCCCGCTTGGCCCAATACCCTTGGGCGGGACGAGGAATGTTTAGGCGGGTACATAGTTTGGCAAGGCCCACATCCGACAGACCGTAGCGGCGAGCGACAACGGTCAGGGGCTCGGCCCAAACTTCCGCCAGCAGTTGAGCGCGATCATACAGTTGCCCCATGCACTAGATCCCCCCGTGTAGATGAAACCACCACCGATTAAACCGAAGCTCGATTATGCGCACTGCGGTTCGAATCCACTGTTTCGCTCAAGACGCGTACTTGGGGCAGGGGTCGAGCCCTCGGATTGCGCACCAGCGTTCACTGCGCCCCGTTTAAATCAGAGGGTGAACATCACACAGCTGTAAACCAACGTGTTGGCAAACATGCGTTGGCCGCTACCAACGTGCAAATTTTGCACATTGCTCTTTAAACACGGCTTATGACGCGAGGACTTTCATCAACGGCTTCTCCGCCGTACGCTCATCAGCTCCGTTCGGTGCTATGAGCATTCTGTCGTTATAGCGCGCAGACAGGCGTTAAAAAATAGCCAAAAAAAGGAGATCTGTTAAGGCTTGCGATAAGGCTGAGGTTTCCCGAATTGCGCGGCGATTTCATCGCATTTTTTACGTAGCTCCTCATCCACGCGAGCCCGCGCCTCATCATCAAGGGAATGATATTGAGCCTGCCAGGCTGCCAGCGCCTTTCGCTTTCTCACTTGATTTTCGGCCTTTAGAGCAATCAATTGATTGAACGCCTGCCGCTTCAGCCTCTTATCATCATCTTCAGGCAAGTCGGTCATGGCGATCTCTGTGATAGGGGGAACGGCTTAAGATTTGATCGCTCAGCAAAATAGCTGTATCGCGGCCGTCACGATCCGACGGCTATGTAACCCTTCCGGGTGTGGCGAAAAAGCCATTAGCTATTAGCTAACCAAGACTCGCGAAAATCGCATGTTTCATTCTCAGCCCGTCGCCGATATACGAGCCCAGCAGCCGGTTCTCTTAATGCAGGCCGTTCGGTGTGAAATGATAGCCCTTGACCACTGTCTTGAGCAGCTGGGCGAGTGAGGCTCGTCCGCCCTTGCGGTCGAACGTGACAATGACGTAACAGCTACCTGAGCGGGTATGGATTGCCCAAAAATCCGTCCAATCGGTGACCTGCTGAATATCGCTCGTCCGGATCAAATGACCGTCGGCAAACTCCCCTTCCGGCGTGCGTCGGACATGTCGATACGTATTGCCCACACAGCAGCAACTCGCGAAATGAGCATTGATGAGGAACGCGGTGATAGGTCGACCAAAATCAGCCCGCAGGGCCCATGCCAACCGTCGTTGTGCATACTCACTCGGTTTGATCATCCTGAAACCTCCTAACGTTGAATCGCGTGCCTAATTGGCCGCGTTGTCTAGCTGGAAATTTTGCGTAACACTGGACTGTTACGCAAAATAATCACGTTACACAGCGCCCCGCTTTAAGCCTTGAGGCGTGAGAGGTGCCAGCGCAGGATTGACGCCTGATGGCATCAATCCCAGCGTTATCCAACGCGACTTGCTTTCAGTATGACGAGCCAGGTCAGCACGCTGCGAGCATTCAACTGGATGCCTGCTGACGTTTGTTCAATTGCGCAGCGCGCAACAGGTCATCAATACGGACGAGTACACCTCGCTTGACACCACAACCGGCAACACCCACCGGGGCCACCTTTGCGGGCTTCAGCGAAAGCAGCAGATGGTTGGATTTACTACCTGAACGGCTTGCCAGATCAGCCAACACCGCGTAATTGGACATGAAGTCCAAAAGAGCAGACAGCGGGATGCGGTGCTGCGGACGCCCAGCGTGTATCTGGGTAACGGCCCCTAGGACGCCCTGTTTGATCCACTGCAAAATGTTCTCGTGTTTCCATCCACGCAGCCTGACGATGTCAGTCACCAAGAGCATAGGCTCACGCTCCGTGTCGATGACGTTATTAGTGATGTCCTGCAAATCGAAGCGCAAGCCCGCCAAGCCATGAAGTGAGGTAACAATTAAAACGGGACGAATTTCACTGGCAAGGATTCTGTGCAGCACATTGCAAATGCTGTCGGTCGATATCCCACGACGACCGGATATGTCATGCAAACCCACAAGCCTTTCACTCGGGACATCACGCACATCGAGCGAACCGGCGAGTCTCGCAACCAGTGCCAGAACCTCTTCAGCAAAAAACTCTCCGGCGACCAACGGCGGACGCTCGCTCTTGGTCCGCTTACGTAGAGCCCCAGCCTGCATCAATCTCTCAAACACGACTTTAGATACGCCCAACTGTTTACGCGTAGTCGTCGCATCAAAGTATTGCTGTCGATCACGGCGGACTTGCTCAACAACATTACGGTGAATGGAGACGAACCGATTCTGCCCACGGACGGTATGCTTACCCTCGATTTCACCTGTAATAACAGCTGTACGCACGAGTTCTGAGCCCATGCCTATCAGACGGCCAGCCTCCTCAGACGTCAGCCAGCACTTGCCCTGAAGGTGCTGAGGATCAAGGGTGCTAATTCTTAGGTTAAGATGCCCATCGAACCCTTCTGAAAGGTGCTGGACGAGCGCGTTACGAAGGCAGTCGTAAGCCGTATTCAGATAGCGCTGATGCAGCTCCCGATACCAGACGCCAAGACGCTTGGCCAGCCCCGGTCCCTCAGTGCTTTTCAATCGCATTGCCAATGCATTATCGAATCGGTTAGGCCAGTCCATCATCAACTCAATGCCGGAAAGAGTCCGTGCGCCAAGCACATCGATAGTGGGTTTTCCGCTGGGTATTTTTGACTGCGGAGCCAGTGCAGCATCTCCAGGAAAATGTCTGCCGAGAAGGCTGAGCAGGTCAACAATATCGACGGGAGCTAGGCCTCGCTGCCAAGCCAACGGGAGAGAGTGTCTAGCGACGTGGTCAACATCCAGCAAAAGAGCTGAAAGCGCCAACTCGCCTCTACTGGCTGCAATAGCGGGGGCTTGGGCATGTGCGCTGCCGCACCGGCAAATCTCAAGAGAACTGTCCCTACCGATAGGATGATTACACGCACCACAGTGCGAAACGAGCCTAACCTCGTGATGCGGACATGCCGTAATGGCCCCGTGTGTCCAACCGATACGCTCATAGGGGGCTTGGGCAATACAGAGCGGACAGATCTTCACGTTCCGCCCGTGATGTTTTGCTTGTAGCAGAGCTGCAATGCTTTCCTGCTGTACTTGGCGACGCGTCAGTTCGGCGACACCAACGCCAAGCTCCGAAGATAGCCGCGCAAGTTCCGATTCGCTGTACGTCAAACGGCTCTTGAGTCCAATGCACTTCAAAAATGCGCCGACACTGGGGGCGAAGTTGCGCTCACTGACACGTCGCAAGAAACCGCTGAGTGATTCATCCGAGTAGGGCTGAAGGCTTACAAGCAGTGTCATTGCGCAATCGCCTTCGATTTTTTTGGAGCGAGCATCTGCGCCTCAACCAGCATTCTGGCGTATCCCTGTCCGAGAAGACTCTCTACAGGTGGCATGCCCTCGAAAGGATTGAACTCAAGAAAGTTCGTGTTCACTGCCTGGCTGTAAGCTCGGGCCAGGGTCAACTCGTCGATACTCCTATTCTTCGCCAGATTTTCCGCCGCGCTGAAGAGTTTGATGAGCATGCCGACACGCCCCAGCGTTGCACCGTAAACACGTCGGGCATAGTCGATATTCGAGGCATTAGGTATCGTCCAGCCTGAGTCATGAAATGCTTCGCTCAGCGATATCAATGTACGCCGGAACTCAAGCTGGTCCTGCTCACAGTTCCAGTTATAGGGACGAAACTCGATCACGGCCTCGGCGCGATCACGCAGCTGTTCGTTTCGCATGAGGACCTCATTCGCTTTGGGCAAGCCGGTCATGACCAGGGTTAGCTCCATTTCCTCGCACAGCACTTTGAGCCAATCTGCTGCCTCGCGAGCATGAGTACGAGACCCACGCTCTACAAAGTGCTGCATTTCGTCGAGAACGAGAACCCGCGTACCGGCGACCTTCATCAACTCGCAGGCCATGCGTGTCAGCTCTTCCGAACTGGAGCGACCATAGCGTGGGCATTTCAAGCTTTCCAACAACGCAATGGGAAACGAGCGGCGTGTTGGGTTAACCGGCGTTACTACCCGTACGATGGGCACTTTTCTAACGCCATTAACTACATGCTCGGGATAATCGGCTATTACCGTTTTTACGAGTTCGCTTTTGCCGACCCTCGTAGGACCGAAGATTGGCAGAATCAGGGATTCGCCAGCCATACCTCGAATGACAACCGACTCCAGCCGCTCTAGCGCCAAGCTGAAAGTGGCGTGTTCAATGAGTTCGTGCTTTACCAACGTATTCATCTCACTCCTCCGGCTTCAGCTTGGCTTTACTTCGACGCGGAGCCGCCGAAAGCGGCTCCAGTTTTGTTGGAGCAGCCCCCTCCGTGACCGGTGCAGGCTTCTCTTGACGCTGGCTTTCAAGTTTCTTGCCCTCACGAGCCATATATCGAGCGGCTTGATTGCGGTCCCGCATTTTCCCACTCGACACTTTTTCTCGATTTTCCAGTCGGTCCTCTTCCTGTGCAATCTGATAGTCAGTGCTCGACAGTTGAGCATCACTCTTGTAGCTCTTACGCCGGATCGCGCGGGCTTCATCGAAACTGATGTGAGGCATACCTCCCAACCGTTCAAACGCCTGAATCAGCACCGTTACATCGTCAGGGTCTTCGACGAACACAGATCGGCAGTCAAGTGGGTTAAGCCGGACCTTGACTTTGGTCTTCTCGCCACGACGTTGATACAGCCGAGCAAGTTCATCGCTGTTGTAGCCCATGGATTCGAGCGACACGCCTTCCCGACTCAAGGTCACTTCTCGCACGTGATAGCGAATACAGGCATTGCGGAACTCTTCCGGGTCCGGTGGAGGAATGATGATGTGCTGCTGTTTCAACAGTTCCATTGCACGAGCGGGCGAGCAGCCATCGCCAAATCGCCGCTCCAACCTCCGTATCGGCGTCCTCATGTAAACGTCCGAAATCCAGCGGATGATTTGTGCTTCAAGCTCCTGCACAGTCAGCAACTGCTCGGACATAGCCCGCTCAATCCGGTTTTTCTCAAACGTCGACTGTGATTTGGTGCAACCCGGTAGCATGTTGATCAGTCGAGTTTTGACTGTCCCAAAAAAGCGCTCTATGTAGGGTTTGGCTTGCGGCTTTCCGGCCATTGGATAATCGATGGTGGTGTTCAAATACCGAAGCGCGTTTAGAACGAGCCCGCCATGGTGCTCTTGCGCGTTGTCCAAAACGATAGTCTCGATAGCTGCTGGAGCGAGCCAGGGCTGTCGGAGCTGATACCGCTTGGTAAACTCCTCGCCTTTTGGACTGAAGCAGAATTCCAGTGCCGAGAGCACGAAGTCCTGAGAGGGCTTCTCGATGCCGCACTTCAACATCACAATTGCCCCGGTAGCGGCATCAATACCGGCATAGCACGTGGCTTTGCCGATACAGTTTCCTGCTTCATCACGGCAAAAAATATCAAGTGGCGTTGCATCAACTTCGACGCGTTCGTAAGGGCGCTCAACAAATAGTTTTTTCACGGCGACACGCATCTCCTGGTTAAGTGTGGCTTTAGAAACTCTGCCTTTTCCAATAAGCGAATGCTCAAAGGCTCGGATACGTCGACACACACTTCGTCGTGAGATACCGCGAAACTCTACGTTGCGCCTGGCAGCACGCAAGTGGCACTGATGGTTCACAGACTCAGTGACGGCCTTGAGACTGTATTTATCTGACATGAAATAACTGAGCATTATTTCATCGACAATGGTTTCTTCGAAGTCAAAATCATCGGCACTATTCATGGCGCGTTTATTACCGCGACAATGAAAGTTTGGTGCCAGTTGATCTGGGGAGGTGGACAAACTCGAAGTTTTTTGCCAACGCTGCACAGTTCTTTCGGATGGAAAGGGGAGATTATTGTCTGCGCAATAGTCCCTAAGCTTATTAATAGTCTCGCGCAGGGAATAACCCTCTCGGCGCTCCTTTTCAACGTAATCAAGTATTGCTAGACGTTGATCCAACGCAGACCTTTCTGTCTGTGTAAGATGACGAACTGGTTTTGCTCCGGCGGCCTTCTCATACGGTCCATAGCTTCGACGGTATTGCCCCGCAGCGATCCTTTGCTGGAATTCGTCGGGGCTCAGGAAAAACTCTTCCCCGCTCGCACCTTGGAGAATAATCTGGCTAACCGCAGGCCGTATAGCACTCACCCGAAAAACCTGATCTCTTTCAAAAACCACGCTGTCGACTGTAAGCTTTCTGTTCATACGGAAAGCTCCAGCAGTTGAAGGTGTGAGAGATCACCATGAGCACTGTCTACCCGGCTATGGGACGCAAACACAGCGCTGGAGAGATCAGCCTTGAGTGAGCCTGAGAGGAGGCCTGCGAGAATGCCCACTTGGCCTGAAGTCAGCAGCGAAGAAAGATCACTGGTTAGCCAGCTACTTTGCTTCTCAAGCAAAACGCGAAGTTCATTATCCGCTTGATCACGCAAAGGCTGCTGATACTTGGCCCGAAGCAGATGAAGGCTGGCAGCAATACGCATTTGCTCAGGGAACAGCAAGGTTTCGGGGATCAATAGAAAACGGATACCGTGCTGCCAAAGGCCCGACACGATTTCTGCCTGCTTAGGTTCAAAACCAGCAATGAAGCTTGAGTGCTTTGCATCGATCGCCAGCTTACTTCCGTCACCCAAGCGGCAAAGAAAATCAGGCGTGTAAAACCGAGGTTTGATGCCTGGTTTACGGACATAGTGGTCACGAGAGGGAAGAATTAGACAACTTTCAATCTCAATTGAGAAAGGCTGCGATGTCAGTTCTATCACTCGCGGATCAAGATCCAAAAGCGTAGCAACATCACGCTCAAGTGCGCTTTCAACTCGCAAATCGCCGCCAGGACACTTCATCGATTTAACGACAAGTGCGCGGCGACCTCGCTTCACTCTTCGTGCAACGTCTCGGGCTACTTGGGGACTTTCAATGTCACGGATCATGCGTTGGCTCCTGGGCTCAACTCGAAGTTTTATCCGGCACAGGAGAAAGTCAAATAGACTTAAATAAAGCAAAAGTATGAAAAAAATCGAATTATCAAACGCTACTCATAGCGTGACAATTTATTACTACCATTTTTCAAATGGTTAAAAAATCCTCTTCAATGGTGGGATATATATTAAAGGCAATATTAGTTAGCGTTCTACCGACCAATGGTTAGTTTTTTTCATCACTCCCTGCGATCTGGTTTCGACCATCGTCGCAAGACGTGGGGCAATGTAGGCCACAAAAATAAAGTAGTCAATACTTTTTGTGATACGATCAGCTCAGCAACCAAGATGAGCAGCGCCATGACCGAGCACGAAAACCTCCTTCACCACATCGCCTTGAGCATTCCAGCACTGCCCTTTCATGAGGCTTCTCATATCGCTTTGGTAGTTAGAGCTTGGTTGAAGGCTTCTCGTGATCAAGCCCTGGATGTTTCCGCTCGTGTAGATGAGTGGAGGGACGATCCCGATGAGCTGCTGGAAAAGTTCGTTGCCCTTGGGCATACCTGGGGTTTGGATCCGTCTATCACCGTTAGTGCTGAGGATCTCGTTCGCGTGGTTGGCGCTGTTTTGTCATTAGAGGGAACGTTCCTCGGAGATAGCTGGAACGCAGATCCTGCGCAGTGGGCTGTTAATCCAGATTCAACCGAGGTGATTTTGGCATCTTGGGTCGCGGACCTCATGGCTCTCATCACGACGGCTCATAAGCCTAGTGAGGTCTACTTACCCTTCGAGACAGTCGGTCAGCTTGCCTGCCGGGTAGCCAGCAGGGGAGCAATAGTAGCGGTTGAATCAAAAACACCACAGCTGGTACAACTTGGGCTTGTGACGTCCGGCTCTTATGGCCATTCCGTTCACCACACCGATCCTGTGATCGGCCCTTTGTTTAGCTGGGAGTCACAGCTCAAACAATTCCCGGCTGCCACCGCCGTGATTCCACTGCGGGAGACGTACCTAAAGGAAGATCTAGGGCGGGATATCTACCATCGCTTTGATCATTCATCGGCCAAGGGCCCTTTGGCGGCGATTTTCCAGATCATAGCCCAGACGCAAGGGCGAGCAGTGATTCTGGTACCGGATAGCGTACTGTTCAAACCTGGTGCTGAGCACGGCTTGCGCGCCTACTTTATGGCACGGCAATGTCTTGAAGCCATAATAGGTTTACCCGCAAGCGCAGTTCAGGGGCTCAAGGGCTCATGCTCCATCGTGGTGCTGAATACCGCCAAGACCTTCGAGCAAATTCTGTTTGTTAGGGCTACACCTGAATTGCTGATGACCACGGGCACCTCAACTCCCAAAATCCATCAGCTAGGTGTGCTCATCCGCAACCGGGAGGAGGGACGGTTCAGCTCTCTAGTCAATGTGAGCGAACTACTGACTGACGACCTCAATATGGAGGCCAGCCGACATGTCACTGAAAACGTTGCGCCGAATCGTCAGCACCACAACGAATTCACCAGCATCAGCGAACACTTTGATCTGATCAGACCACGCCAACACTCCATGGGGCTCAGCGGCGCTCCCGCCGAAGAGCTTCAAGCTCAGGATATCCCTGCATTCGGCCTGGTCCGACATGCAACGAAGGCAACCGTCCACGATATGGACGGGCCTAATGCATATGACTACTTCCTAAGACCTGGCGATGTTCTCATTTGTATCAAGGGCGCGACGGGAAGGGTCGGCTTTATCAGCAAGACACCACTGCCGGGGGCAGGGGGGTGGGTAGCCGGACAGTCAGTTGCAGTTCTTCGAGCACGAGGTAAGGGTTACCTACCTCAGGCGCTTATGATGTATTTGCGGTCCCCCTTCGGCCAAGCAGGTTTGCGTCGGCTCGTGGTGGGCACTAGCGCACCAACGATACAAGCCAAGGCTCTGAGAAAATTTCAAATACCGGTTCTCACCGCTGTACAAGCGGATATGGCTTTAGAGGCACTGGAGGAGGAGGCTACCATCGAGCGTCAGATAGATGGTCTACGGCAGAAGCAGGCGAACATCAGTTCATTTCTCTGGCCAATTTGACCAACATTGACGTCAAGCGGATGCCTTCCGCTCAGTGGATGCGGTGATCACTCTAAGAGCGGTCCGGCCTCTAAGTACCTACTCAAAAAATTGACCAGTCACGCGCGGGCCTTCCGAGAGGTATTTTTCTACATTGATGTCCGTAGCAATATCGCTACGGTCTCGGTGTAAAAAGCATGCAAACTCACTTCCTCAGCATTACCCATAACATGACTCAACGTACACCAAGTAAGCCATCCACTGGCGGTTCTAAAAGCGGTGCAGGTAAAAAAGGATCGAATCCGTTCCCCGGTGGAAACTGGCCGAGCAAGGTTCACGGCGTAAAATCCGGCGGCAATCGTGGGCAAGGCTCCAAGGCCTGACTCCTTCACGGACTCTTTATCGCAAGGACGCGAACCTACCCCCACCATTCTCTAACGCCTAGATTTTCCGCCATGACCTGCTCTTGCTCCTCGCAACCACCCTATCCACGACTCGGTGAATGCTACCGGTTACTCGCGAGGGCATTGGATACGAAGTCCGGAAACCGTGATGTCGACCGCCTGGCCAGAGAAGGAGACTTTGACTGGCAACTTATTCCTCAACTTCGCCAGGAGTTCATCAGCGACCCGCTGGCACATCGGGTCAATAAGGAGTTTTCTGACTTTATGGTGGCAGTAGTGGATGCATTTCATGTGCAGTACGTCCACGTGGTCAAGAGCCTACAACTGGACGCGCTGACTAGCCATAGGATATGAAGTTTCTCCTGCGCAGGTAAGGCGAAATATAGTGCCGAAGCTCTTTGTCTTTACTGCCATGCTTTACCGAACGATGATGGCAATCACATCGGTGGCATGCAGCGTTACCCCAGGGATGGTTTTCCTTCGATTATTCAAAGGTGCAAATGTCCCTAGGCGTCTTTCGCTCACTCGCTAACCTACGTTTGTCCAGCATTTATGCGCTTGGGCCAGTTCACGAAGAGAGAGCAGATGTCCATTATCAAGAAGGTTTATCAAACCCTGCTGCCCAAGGGAGCGTCCCTTCAGGACATCGTCGTACTGGCTCAGGCCTGGAAAAAATCGCACGGCTTTATTCGGCGACACAACTCGTACGCTGACGTTCTGGAACTTGACAGCTCCACTATCAACCTTGAGTGCCAACTCAAAGCATGGGGCAAGGCCGTAGGTGAGCCTGGTTTTCAGACTGAAGACCTCAAGTTGGTACCTGCTCCCAAAAATGGGAAGTGGGATTTTCATGAGCATGTAGGTTTTCCACAGGCTGCGTTTCTGGATATCCCGATTAACGAAAT
Organism: Pseudomonas synxantha BG33R; assembly: GCF_000263715.2. Lineage (NCBI taxonomy): Bacteria > Pseudomonadati > Pseudomonadota > Gammaproteobacteria > Pseudomonadales > Pseudomonadaceae > Pseudomonas > Pseudomonas synxantha. Next base: position 13,663 of record NZ_CM001514.1, on the reverse strand, counting down.
AGACTCACTCTTTCACCAATGGTGTCCCAGCTCTGAGCAGGTTGGAGGGGCGCAGCCAGAGCTGCAAAAGCTGAGGCCTTTGGCGCACCTTTCCATTCGAGATCAATCATTGGCAACAGCCGTGATGATGTGTCTTGCGGAGGCCATTGAGACCGCACAGGGCGATCCGGAGGAGACGGATGTGCTGAAGGCAAGGGAACGTGGGCTGGTCAGCTATGGTAACCGGCTTCACTGTCGCTGGTCCGAGACTGGTGGTACGCAAGCTAGGGCTCATTTCTCATGGGGCAATAGCCAAACGTACCGCAAGTACTTTCAAGACTATCGCGCCTTTCTATCCCGTCCTCGCCAAATCTGCGCAGAGTTCTCCCCTCGACTATCCAAAGGGCGTGAATTGTTTGTCGTTTCACTAGATTTGAAGTCTTTTTATGATCGTGTGGATATCAAAGCACTCTTAGCCGAGCTAAAGCATCTGGAGGCCGAGTATCAGCAGCGCTTCCATCTTCAGGCTGAGGTTGGAGCAGACGACGATTTTTGGAATAAATCTGCCCGGATCATGGCCTGGCGTTGGCGGGCAGCGGACAAAATCCATGCGGGGTTATTCAACGAAGCTGAAGGTCAGGAGCTTGAACTAGGATTACCCCAGGGGCTCGTTGCATCGGGATTTCTAGCCAATGCCTACCTTGTCCGTTTCGACAGGTCAGTTGACCAGGCTGCGAAAGAAGCCCACGACCTTGGTAGTGAGATCAAGGTGCTCGATTATTGTCGGTACGTTGACGATATGCGGATCGTCGTTGAAGCCCCCAGTCGCTGTGCGGCACTCTTGGAGCAGGTCCAGAAGTTCGTTCTGGACCTGCTCGATGCCCACTGCAAGCTACTCGGGACTACTAAGCTAATTGGCCTATCCGAAGGAAAGTGCTCAGTCACCCCTTATCGATCCATGTCCGCACAGAATAACGTTTCAACGCTGATGGGGGTGCTGGGGGCGGAGCTTAGCGGAACGTTTGATCTTGACTCCTTAGCACAGGCTGCCGGGGGGCTTGAAGGCTTGCTTTGGATTACGGAGCAGCTTGAGGGGGCAGATAAGCCTCCAGCCTCGCAATTAAAGTTGGCAACAATTGCGGCACCTGCCACTGATGTTCGAGACGATACAGTCAAGCGTTTCGTGGCAACACGGCTTGCCGACCTGATGAGGCAGCGTCTCGCGATGACCGACATCAGCGCGCCGGATAATACTGGCGAGTCTCTTGGTGAGCGCGTAACAAGTGGAATGGCGCTAGCGCATGAGTTCGAATCGACCGCTCGCAAACTTATCAAATGCTGGGCTGAGAACCCGGCGCTAGTTTTGTTGCTTCGGTGTGGATTGGACTTGTTTCCGCACCCTCGGTTGCTTGATCCGGTTTTGGAAGCCCTAGACGCCAAACTCTTTAACGTGCCGATCAAATGGCTGAGACCGAAGCAAGATCGTGAAATTCGGGCGGCCGAGTATGTGGCCGCCGATCTCCTGCGAGCTGGTGTAAGTGAAACGGGCTTTCGGGATATGGAGGAGTACCCTAGCGCAGTCGATATCGAGGGGTATCGGCAAGAGTTAGGAGTTTTTGCTAGAAAAATAGTCATCGAAAGAAATGATTCACCCTGGTACTTGTTGCAGCAGGCCTTTCTTTACCTGGCATCAATTGGTGACTGTGGCGTACCAATCAAGTCTATTTTAGAGCCATCGCTGGAGCCGACTTATCTCAAGCTTCGGAGTGCCATGGTGTTCGAGCCCGTGTCAGCTAGGGGGCTGCTGGAAATACTTCCATCAGCTTTGGTCACCCAGCAGATGCATCCCAACTCAAGTCGTTTCGGGGTATGGCTGTCAGAGGGTCTCCGGGCTACTAGCGATGAGAACTTACTCCAAGCAATCGTAAGTACTGTTGCCCTTGAAAGGCCTGATCTCTTAATTGAGGCAATCGGTAAGCGCGGTGGCCGCCCGCCAAAATGGAGGGAATTTGTTCCACCTTCTCTTGTAGAGATCAGTCGAGTCAATTTCAGCAAATATAAAGCAGGGAGTGCTTTGGAAACTCGTCAGTTGCTACGAGTAATGCAAGATCCATTCAATATTTTTGGGCAGGAGAATGGACTTCTTATGCTGGCAAAGGCTCTTCTAAGTGAGCTTGGTATTGAGACGCAGCTCTCTGCCGGATTGAGTCCTGTAGATATTAGTTTGACGTGCTCCAATTGGTCAGAAATTCAGTCGCTGCCTGATGAAATTGGATTTTTAAAAGTCAATCTCACAGGAGAGCAAGAGCAGGCCAATCCTTTGTATGCGCGGCCTGAATGGGTCAGTGATGAGGGGGCCTGGCTATACGGACTAGGACGAGTCCTAAGGTCTGCTTTGACTGGTGAGTTTGATTTCACAAGTCGTCGATTTCTGTTGACGGAGGATGTCGGGCGTTATAGGGGAATTCGGAGTAGTTGGTACAAGCGGCGTTTTGGCATGCTTAATTCGAGTAGCGGTTTGACTGATGAGCCAGCCCCAATTTCTCCTTGGTTGTCAGGTTTCCTTTCCACTTTGCTCCAGTGGCCAGGCATTGAGTTCAAGGCCAACGACGCGGCCCCGGTCAGCACAGTACGCACCCCAGGTGAATTGCTGGCTCTCTTGGAAAAGCGTATTGCTATACAGCGTGCGTTGTATGGTGGGCGGAGTAACACACCCATCTATGTCATTCCGACTAGTGACAATGCACCGCTTGTAGATCGCCCCCTCAGAGTTGCCATTGTTCAAACCCTTCGCCCGAAGATGGATGACTTCGATACTAAAGACCCTACGCATTGGACACCGGGGATGTTGGCGGAACATCGCCGCCATCTGGCTCAGGTCTGTCGGCTGGCACACGCGAAACTACGAGCTTGGGCTTCGGCCAAAGCCCTGCCTGAGGGGGCGGGAGATATTCCCGCCGTGGATGTAATCCTCTTTCCTGAGTTGGCAGTGCATCCTGAACATGTGTTCTTCCTGCGCCGGCTTTCTGACAAGCTCCAGGCCAATATCTTTGCAGGGTTGACCTTCATGCATTCTGATAAATGTGGAGGGCCGATCAATCAAGGGCTTTGGTTAATACGTACTGATGCGCCAGACCATGGCCGAAGTATTCAGTATGTGTGGCAGGGAAAGCTCCACCCGATGAAGCTCGAACGGGAGATGGGAATCACTGGGTATAGACCTCATGTGACTCTGGTGGAGCTGCCGATTGGTACGACTTCACCAACGCGCCTTGCCGCAGCCATTTGCTATGACGCTACTGATCTTGATTTAGTAGCGGACCTTAGGGATCGCTCAGACGTATTTCTGGTTGCTGCCCTGAATCAGGATGTGCAGACCTTTGACAACATGGTTGCAGCGTTGCATTTCCATATGTACCAACCTGTGGTGCTTGCCAATTCCGGAGAGTTTGGGGGCTCCACTGCCCAGGTACCACTTCCTAAGCATGATCGTCTGGTTGCGCATATTCACGGCAATAACCAGGTCGCCGTGAGTGTGTTCGAACTTGACCCCGCTCCCTTCAAGTCGACTAAGCCTGCTAGGGCACCCAAGCAGCTCAAGGCAGCGCCCGCTGGTTACAAGGGAAGGCCATAACTTCGTGGGGGATGTATATGGTCACTTCCACGCATGGTGTGTTCTAGTCAATTTGACTCTAAAAGTGAACGCTTTGAGCGTTAGCGCCTTACATGAATAAGCGATACGGATAGGTGCTGCCAGGCAGGTCTGGGACATTCGCAATTGTCCTTGCAAGCGCTTGAGAGTAGCTGATGGTCACTGGCATCGGGTCGTAGAGAGCGTCGTTGTTCCAGTCCATCTTTGTCAGAGCAAGAACTTCAGCTGCTATGAGTTCGAGAGGCCCCGTTCCTTCGTGTCTAGTAAGGGCCAAAGGGCGCGGTATGCTCTTGCCCCCTTGGTAATAGTTACCTGATGCAGATACCCCTGCTGCATTGCCGGCCGCCCAGAGTAAAGCTGAAGTGCCGGAGCGCATTACCATAGTGCCTCTTGGGACAGGGTACTTTGCGGCTTGGCTAGGTGGGTTGTTTTTGCCTGAGTCGATGAGCCATACACCACGCCAGTGTGAACGGCTACTTACTTCAATAAATTCGACCTCTTTGACTGAGGCTAGAGCATCCATGGCACCCTGTATTTCTTGAGGCTTAAAGGCGGTTGTTTTGTGAATCACCAGCCTGCGTGGAAGTACAGTATTTCTTTGTTGATAGAGCGCCAGGCTGCGGGAAATGACAGAACGCATATCGTTGCGAGTTAAAAACGGGTTGCGGCGCGCTTCAATGATATCCGTTACAGGGTCTACCGCTTGGAATGCAACGAACTCCATTCCACCGCCATCCATGTCGAAAACTTGTGAGCAGCAAGTGACGAAGCCGGTTTTTTCAGAATTACCTTTGATTGCATAAGCTAAGCCGATATATGCAGTGTCTGCCGGCACAACTGCGCTAGGTGCTAATTTCCACGGAATTCCCCCTGCTTTAACGTATAGGGCTATTGATAATCTCCAAGCAATCGAGGCTTTGAAGGAAAACTTGAACGATCGATCATTAACTACTTGTGTTGGTATTGAATAGCGTGCGCCGATTGCTTTAAGACTATCGTGAGCATCGAATCCAGTATCTCTGAAAGCATGAGACCACTTGTCTGGTAGGTGAATTAGGACAACATCAAACAACTCCCTCATTAATGAGAGTCGAGTTAGTGCCTCGGAGATGGCTTGAAAAAGAACTTGTGGCGGGGTTAGAGATTGTGTCTGGTCAAGTAAGTTATCAGGCCATCTAATATGTGTTTCTGCTGGTGCGGATACCAGTTCTGCATGAAAGAGACGCTCGAAGCCGGGGAAAGCCGGGACGTATTCTTTTCTGTCTGCGGGGCTGTGGGGGACTTTCAAAAGTTTCATGAGGTCACCCCGTTGTATCCAACCTGCATTTGGCCCAACGGTGGCTACTCGAATTTTTGGTGTGTACCGAGTGAACGCTTCTTTTGTAAATGGCCCATGATTTACCAGTCCACGCAGAGGGTGAACATCTGTAGCTCTAACATCATTTGGGGAGAATGTGAGTAGTGGCTCATCTAACAACGTAAACGGGGAAATCTTGGCCTTGTTAGCTTGGCTCATCACTGCGTCCTTTCGAAATAGGCATGGTGGTGAGATGGGCTGCTCCAAGCCGTGGTAGGGGATAGCTTGAAGTGGGCATCGACCCCTTCGGCAGAGGGTACACCCAGAGCCGTAAGGCTGATTTCTGGGTCCGCCACGAGGAGTTTTGCCCAGGCATCAATGATTGCTGCCCAATTACCATTGTATTTACGTGCCCATCTTTCGCGTCTCCAGTCGCCTGCGGGATCTCCACGGTACGGCTGATGAATATTTGCCCCGTCAGTCGATTGGGCCGTTTTTTTGTCGTGCGGTACATCTACAAAAGTAAAGGGGTCGAACCCCAACCACCACATGTCGTTGAAACGATCTAGCCGGACATTAATCCCTTCGGCATAAGGAAGCTTCAAGATGGGCACATTGCCGGTTAATGGGGCATCGTACGCCTTCTTTAATGCGCTCAATACATGAGCCCTTTGAGCTATATTTTCAGAAGGCTCATTTGGTCGGTCCGAGGCGACAAGTAGGGCGTGGCCGGTATTCCGCAAGCGTTGAGTCAACGGGCGTTTTCGCGAAAGTGTGCGGACCAAAGCGTCGTACAGTAAGCCTAATGCCCAGCTGTCTCTTTCAGGTCTAAGGGTGATGGTTCCGCTGAGCTTTGGACCCAAGGGTTCTAACGCTTGCAATAATTTCTGGTCGTTGCCAAACGCAGCGACCTCTCGTCCGTTACAAGCTACGACTGCCCTGACGTTAGCCTCTTTCAGCAGTGTTCTAATTGATGCCGTTGTGGAGGGGGTTTCTAGTTCAATTTTTCGTGCGCATAAAGGTAGCTGTTCAACCAACAGTGCAGAAAATCTCAACACCGGATATTTTCGAGCCGGTGTGGTTGGTGGGTTTACAGGCGCTAGAGCGGCCGGCTTTTGAGCCTCCATCACATGCTTTAGCATCTCTGCGGGGAGATCCACAAAGTCGCGTATTACATCCGCCGCCAACTCATCAAAGGTTGGCACTTTCACTACACTAGTCGGTACGCCCGCTGCCGTCGCTTTGTCTAGCAACTGCTTAACCGCTGGCAGCATGTTGTCTGGTGTCCCATTGATCCAATATAGACCGCTAGGAAATCGATCCGGACTTTTCAGCGCTTCTTCAAGTGCTTCCATTACGGAGAAATCCCTTCCGCTATAACCCACAACAACGAGCCCGAATCGCTCACATGCGGATGTCAAAACTCGGCGCATCTTTGAGTCTTGAACTTCTAGTTCGCTTCCGGTGTTTTTTATTTTAAGCGACTGATAATCACCGTGAATTTTAACGAGCAGAGGCCAGTCAGATTCACCCATTGCTCGTATTGCGCGGTCTGCACTATCGATTGCTGCGACGGTCAGAAGGCTCCGACTTTCGGTGGGTAGTAACTGAACCGCTGAGTTTGATGCTTGCTCGATCAAGGGATCGAAATTAGTGGTGAAGATGCAGGGTATTCTTCCCGCGCTCAGCAAAGCACCGAACACACGGTGTCCAAACGATGGATTACCTAAGGCGATTTTATCGGCGATGTATTGGCGCCGCTGTGCCTCAAGGGGGAAAATCGCCTCGAAGGCAGCCGCATACTCAAGAGGGTCATTTGGGGGCGGTAGAATATCGCGTTGTCTGAAAAACTCATCAACGCGAGCCGTCCAGATGCGATCCGAGGCATCGACTTCACGTCGTGAAAGCTGGTTTTCCTGACAGAAGATTCGCGTCTTAAAGTCGCGAATCATCATGTATCCAGTCGGGATGTTGGCTGATGCGGAACACCCAGCGCCAAGCAACCAAGCAAAATTTCTAGGACGAAGGCCAAACTCAGTCGCGAACTGAGCACCAGTAAGTGTCCGTACTTTCGAGGTCACTGATTAACACCTCCCTGATTTTTACTCAGTATGGATGTTGATAGCTATGTTTTCCATCAAACGCATTGCAGTTTTAGGTCGAGTTTCCTTATTAGCCCCCTCCACTCGAACATGAATATCTAGAAAATAAAAAAGGCTGCCATTTGGCAGCCCTTTTTTGTGCGCCCGTTACACATTAAGTGAGAAACTTTCGCGGTTCAGCGATTTTGGGCGGGGATTGGCAGCGCTTGCGGTATTTCTAGCCACCAGTTCATACACGGTTCCGCAAGAAATAAAGAAATTACCTTCGTCAGCACCAGCCTCCTAAATCAGCGGGGATCTCGTTCCCCACTGCTTGGTTAGGAAGTAAGCCCAGTCTCTGAGCTGGGACTCTGAACAACGACAGTAACTTGCCCACTTGCGACACTTAATGTGCCCATCGACACCTGATCAGAAATCCAGGTTAGACACCGCCAAGGCGTTGCTCTCGATGAAGTCACGACGAGGCTCGACCGCATCACCCATCAGGGTGTTGAAGATCTGGTCTGCGCCAATGGCGTCTTCGATAGTCACACGCAACATACGACGCTGAGCCGGGTCCATGGTGGTTTCCCACAGCTGGTCCGGGTTCATCTCGCCAAGACCTTTGTATCGCTGGATGGTATGGCGCTTGGTGCTTTCAGCCATCAGCCAGTCCAGGGCTTCCTTGAACTCTTTGACCGCTTTCTTGCGCTCGCCACGCTGAATGTAGGCACCATCGTCCAGCAGGGTGCTCAGTTGCGCGCCGAGGGTGACGACCGTTTTGTAATCGTTGCTGCCGAAGAAGTCGCGGTTGAAGGTGACGTAGTTCGACAAACCGTGGGAGATCAGTTCGACCTCCGGCAGCCACACGTTACGTTCGCGGTCTTCGCGCAGGCTGGCTTTGTACACCAGGCCAGACTTCTCGACGGTACGCAGACGCACTTCGTACTGGGCCAGCCAATCCTGCATGGCGGCGTGATCGCCCAACTGCTCCAGGCTCACGGCCGGCAGGTAGATGAAGTGCTCGGTCAGCTCCTGAGGATACAGGCGCGACAAACGCTTGAGCGTCTTCATGACCATACGGAAGTCGTTGACCAGACGCTCCAGCGCCTCGCCGGAGATGCCCGGGGCTTCGTCGTTCAGGTGCAGGCTGGCATCTTCCAGGGCCGACTGCGTCATGTACTCTTCCATGGCGTCGTCGTCTTTGATGTATTGCTCTTGCTTGCCTTTTTTCACCTTGTACAACGGCGGCTGGGCAATGTAGATGTAGCCACGCTCGATCAGCTCTGGCAGCTGACGGAAGAAGAACGTCAGCAGCAGGGTACGAATGTGCGAACCGTCGACGTCAGCATCGGTCATGATGATGATGTTGTGGTAACGCAGCTTATCGATGTTGTACTCATCACGGCCAATACCGCAGCCGAGTGCAGTGATCAAGGTGCCGACTTCCTGAGAGGAAATCATCTTGTCGAAGCGCGCCTTCTCAACGTTGAGGATCTTGCCCTTCAACGGCAGGATGGCCTGGGTGCGACGGTTACGACCCTGCTTGGCGGAACCGCCAGCAGAGTCACCTTCCACCAGGTACAGTTCGGAGAGGGCAGGGTCCTTCTCCTGGCAGTCAGCCAGTTTGCCAGGCAAGCCGGCGATATCCAGCGCGCCTTTACGACGGGTCATCTCACGGGCTTTACGCGCGGCTTCACGGGCGCGGGCGGCATCGATCATCTTGCCGACAACCAGCTTGGCCTCGTTGGGGTTTTCCAACAGGAAGTCGGAGAAGTACTTGCCCATTTCCTGTTCAACCGCGGTCTTCACTTCGGAAGACACCAGCTTGTCTTTGGTCTGAGAGCTGAACTTCGGATCCGGAACCTTGACCGAGATAATCGCCGTCAGGCCTTCACGGGCATCGTCACCGGTGGTGGCGACTTTATGCTTCTTCGCCAAACCTTCCGCTTCAATGTAGGTGTTCAGGTTACGCGTCAACGCAGAACGGAAACCCACCAAGTGAGTACCGCCATCGCGCTGGGGAATGTTGTTGGTGAAGCACAACAGGTTCTCGTTGAAGCTGTCGTTCCACTGCAGGGCGATTTCCACGCCGATGCCGTCTTCACGTTGGATATTGAAGTGGAACACCTGGTTGACCGCAGTCTTGTTAGTGTTCAGGTATTCAACAAAAGCACGCAGGCCGCCTTCGTACTTGAACAACTCTTCCTTGCCGCTGCGCTCATCCTTGAGGACGATGCCGACACCGGAGTTGAGGAAGGACAGTTCACGAATCCGCTTGGCCAGGATGTCCCAGCTGAAGTGGATGTTCTTGAAGGTCTCAGCCGACGGCTTGAAGTGGATCTGGGTACCGGTGGTTTCACTGTCACCAACGATTTTCATCGGTTCCTGTGGCACACCGTGGACGTAAGTTTGTTCCCAGATCTTGCCGCTACGGCGAACGGTGAGAATCAACTCTTCGGACAGAGCGTTCACTACCGACACACCTACACCGTGCAAACCGCCGGATACTTTATAGGAGTTGTCGTCGAACTTACCGCCGGCGTGGAGCACGGTCATGATGACCTCTGCCGCCGAAACGCCTTCTTCTTTGTGCACGTCTACCGGGATGCCGCGACCGTTGTCACGCACGGTAATGGACTCATCCGGGTGGATGATAATGCTGATGTCGTCGCAGTGACCGGCCAGAGCTTCGTCGATGGAGTTATCGACCACCTCGAACACCATGTGGTGCAGACCGCTACCATCATCGGTGTCGCCAATGTACATACCGGGACGTTTGCGTACGGCATCCAAACCTTTCAGCACTTTAATGCTGGTCGAGTCGTACGTGTTTTCTTCGCTCATGCCTTCACTCCCGATGGTCGTGGGTCTGGGTGATACGGCCTTGTTCCACGTGGAACAAAGCGACTGGCGTTTCCGTCTGCCAGCCTTCCCTCAATAATTCGTGGTCTACACAGGTAATGAATACCTGGCAGCGTAAGTCTTCCAACAAGCGGCATAGCGAACGGCGGTGCTGTTCGTCGAGCTCCGACGGCAAGTCATCCACCAGATAAATACACTGACCGCGCCTGGCCTGGCTAACCAAGTGCCCTTGCGCAATACGCAGCGCACACACCACCAACTTCTGCTGGCCGCGGGACAAAATATCCGCAGCATTATGTGCACCTAATCTAAGGCGCAAATCAGCGCGTTGGGGGCCGGCCTGGGTGTGTCCGATTTGCTGATCCCGCTGCAGGGACGTCGCAAGCACAGCACTGAGCTCACGGTCTTTGTCCCAACCTCGGTAGTAACTCAGCGTCAGCCCCTCGAGATCCAGCAACTCGCTCAAGGTCTGCTCAAAGACTGGTTTCAAGGCTTTGATATAGGCACGACGGTATTCATCTAATTCGTCGCTGGCCAGGCACAGCTCTCGGTCCCAGGCTGCTTGCGAAGCGGCGTCAAGTGTACCATGCCGCAGCCATGAGTTCCGCTGCCGCAGGGCCTTCTGCAGGCGCTGCCAAGTGGCCATGAAGCGGGGTTCCACGTGGAACACACCCCAGTCCAGAAATTGGCGGCGGATTTTCGGTGCACCTTCCAACAGACGGAAGCTGTCGGGGTTGATCAACTGCAACGGCAGAATTTCTGCAAGTTGTGCGGCACTGCGCGCATTTTGCCCGTCGATACGAATCTGAAATTCCCCGCCGCGATCGCGGGATATCCCCAGTGCGCTTTGACCACCTTCCGCCAACTCGACTTGGCCAAACACTGTACACGCCAACTGTTCGTACTGAATCACCGGCAACAGGCGGGCACTGCGAAAGGACCGAGCCAGCCCCAGCAAGTGGATAGCTTCCAGCACACTGGTTTTGCCACTGCCGTTGGCGCCATGGAGGATATTGATGCGGGGGGAAGGGGAGAAGGTCACCGGGTGCAGATTGCGCACCGCGGTGACAGAGACGCGACTAAGGGACATCTAGCTTCTGCTGAGCATGATTACAGGCGCATCGGCATGACAACATAAGCCGAGTCGTCGTTATCGGATTCTTGCACCAGGGCGCTGCTGTTGGAGTCCGACAGGATCAGGCGAACCTGTTCGGTAGTCATGACGCCCAACACGTCCAACAGGTAGCTCACGTTAAAGCCGATTTCCAGAGAGCCGCCGTTGTAGTCGACGCCCACTTCTTCTTCTGCCTCTTCCTGCTCCGGGTTGTTGGCCTGGATTTTCAATTGGCCGTTGGCCAATTGCAGGCGAATACCACGGTACTTTTCGTTCGACAGAATCGCAGTACGACTGAACGCTTCACGCAAGGCCTGGCGATCGCCAATCACCAGCTTGTCGCCACCTTTAGGCAACACACGCTCGTAATCCGGGAACTTGCCGTCAACCAATTTGGAGGTGAAGGTGAACTCACCAGTGGTCGCGCGGATATGGTGCTGACCCAACACGATGCTGACATTGCCGTCCGGCTCGGTGAGCAAGCGCGCCAACTCAAGGATACCTTTGCGGGGGACGATCACCTGGTGACGATCAGGCTGGCCGATATCGGCACGCATCGAGCACATCGCCAGACGGTGACCGTCAGTGGCAACCGCACGAATGATGCCTTCGGATACTTCCAGCAACATGCCGTTAAGGTAGTAGCGCACGTCCTGCTGGGCCATGGCGAAGCTGGTGCGCTCGATCAAGCGGCGCAGCTTGCTTTGCTCCAGGCTGCACGTCAGCGAGCCTGGCCCTTCTTCCACGGTAGGGAAGTCATTGGCCGGCAAGGTCGACAGAGTGAACCGGCTACGGCCAGCCTTGACCACCAATTTTTGCTCATCGACCTTGATGTCAATCAGCGCATCGTTGGGCAGGCTTTTGCAGATGTCCATCAGCTTGCGCGCCGGCACAGTGATTTCGCCGGGTTCGGCGGGCTCTTCAAGCTGCACACGACCAACCAGCTCGACTTCCAGGTCGGTACCGGTCAAGGACAACTGCTGGCCTTCGACCACCAGTAATACGTTGGAAAGCACCGGCAAGGTCTGTCGGCGCTCGACGACGCCTGCGACCAGTTGCAGGGGTTTCAACAGGGCTTCGCGTTGAATGGTGAAATGCATGGTCTAGTCCCTTGCCTTAATAAGCTGCGCTGGTGTCATCACGTAGTCAGTGTACGCAGCAGGTTCTTGTAGTCCTCGCGAATATCCGCGTCGGATTCCTTAAGTTCGTTGATTTTGCGGCAGGCGTGCAAGACCGTGGTGTGGTCGCGACCGCCAAACACATCGCCGATTTCCGGCAGGCTGTGGTTGGTCAGCTCCTTGGAGAGAGCCATGGCCACCTGACGCGGGCGTGCAACCGAGCGCGAACGGCGCTTGGAAAGCAGGTCGGAAATCTTGATCTTGTAGTACTCGGCCACGGTGCGCTGGATGTTATCCACACTCACCAACTTGTCCTGCAGGGCCAACAAGTCTTTCAGGGATTCGCGAATCAACTCGATGGTGATATCACGGCCCATGAAGTGCGAGTGAGCGATGACCCGCTTGAGCGCGCCCTCCAGCTCACGCACGTTGGAGCGAATGCGTTGGGCAATAAAGAAGGCAGCGTCGTGAGGCAGATCAACCTTTGCCTGATCGGCCTTCTTCATCAGGATCGCGACCCGGGTTTCCAGCTCCGGCGGTTCTACCGCAACGGTCAGGCCCCAGCCGAAACGCGACTTCAGGCGCTCTTCCAAGCCTTCAATTTCTTTCGGGTAACGGTCACTGGTCAAGATGACCTGCTGGCCACCTTCGAGCAAGGCGTTGAAGGTGTGGAAAAACTCTTCCTGGGAACGTTCCTTGCGAGCAAAGAACTGAATGTCATCGATCAGCAAAGCATCAACGGAGCGGTAGAAACGCTTGAACTCGTTGATCGCATTGAGCTGCAAGGCCTTGACCATGTCAGCCACGAAGCGCTCCGAATGCAGGTACACAACCTTGGCGTTCGGGTTCTTCTTTAATAGGTGGTTACCCACGGCGTGCATCAAGTGCGTCTTACCCAAGCCAACGCCGCCATAAAGGAAGAGCGGGTTGTAACCGTGCTTGGGGTTATCGGCGACTTGCCAGGCAGCTGCACGGGCCAGCTGGTTGGACTTGCCCTCGACGAAGTTCTCGAAGGTGAAGGTGCGGTTCAGATAACTGGTGTGCTTGAGCCCACCCTCAACCTGCACAGTGCGCTGTTCGGCACGAACGGGAGCCTGCTGGGAGCTGGCGCCTGCCATCGGATCGAAGCTGTCGCGAGACGGTTCTTCATGCTCCGGCGCATTTTTTTGCGCAGAGGATTTGGACGGCGTTGCAGCAGGCGCAGCAGAAGCAGCAACCGGTGCCGCTGCCGCCTGAGCTTGCGATGCCGCTGCAGCCAAAGGCGCGTTCGGCGCAGCACGGGGTGCCGAGCTACGTTTGCTGCCTATTAATAAGGAGAGCACGGGCGCGAGGCCATTGCCATGTTCGTCGAGCAATTCGAGAACGCGGCTCAGGTACTTCTCATTGACCCAGTCGAGAACAAAACGATTGGGTGCGTAGACACGCAACTCGTCGCCTTCGGCTTCGACCTGTAGCGGACGGATCCAGGTGTTGAATTGCTGGGCAGGCAGCTCATCGCGCAAAAGCTCCACGCACTGCTGCCAAAGTTCCACTGACACGGATATCCCCTAAGTTGAA